>JBJTAV010000051.1:0-21060 GCA_046091005.1 Gammaproteobacteria bacterium
GGGTCCAAGGTCATCACCTTCATCCACACGCGCGACCGCGAGCGGTCGAAGGCGTTCTATCGGGACGTCCTTGGTTTCACCGTGACTGCCGACGATCCCTTCGGCACCGTCATCGACCTGAACGGCATCACGCTGCGCATCACGCCCATCGCGGACTACACGCCGCACGCCCACACGGTGCTCGGCTGGCAGGTGCTGGACATCGACGCCGCGATCGATGCACTTGCCGCGAAAGGGGTGAAGATGATCATCTATCCGGGCTTCGGGCAGGATGAGAAAGGCATCTGGACCTCGCCGGACGGCGAGGCGAAGGTGTCATTCTTCCATGACCCCGATGGTAATGGCCTGAGCCTGACCCAAACCTGAGCAGCAGGCGTCGTCAAAGCATGGAGTGGACCGCGTCATGACAGAGTTGGGCGAGTCGACGGCCGTCTCGGTTCGTCATCTGCCGGCGGATGCCCCGATACCGACCCGCGTCGTGTTCTGGGTCTTGCAGCCAGCCCTGTGGCTTGCTGTGCTGGCGGCCTGGGTGATGGATCCGGAGAACCCGGTGCTCTTCGGCCTGACCTTTCTCGGGGTCCACTCGGTGCTGGGTGCACTTGAGTACCGCATTCCGGCGAGGCGCCATTGGCGCCATCCGATGGCCGAGAAGATCGCCGTCATCGGCATCGCTATCGTCACATTCATGGTTGGCGGCGCAGCGGCCGGTCTCTACGAGACCTATCTGACCGCGCCACTCGACACGCTGCGCATGTCCTTGGGGCTCGACCTTTGGCCCCACCACTGGCCGCTCATCCCGCAGGCGCTGTTGGTGTTCTTTTCAAGCGAGTTGATCTGGTACTGGATGCACCGCGCGGAGCACCGTTGGGCGCCCGTATGGCGGCTGTCGGGACATGGAGCGCACCATGCGTTCAAGAAGCTGAACGCCATCAATGCGGGAGCGAACCATCCGATCGAGCTGTCCTTGATCGTGCTGCCCTCGATCCTCGTCGATCTGCTCTTCGGCGTGGGTGTGGCGGCCTACGGTGCGGTGTTGTTGACGGTGGTGCAGACGGCGGTCGTGCACAGCAATCTGCACCTCAACGCTAGCGGCGTCGGTTGGCTCTTCACCACCAACGCCTGGCACATCCGGCACCACTCGGCTGACCTTGCCGAGAGCAACACCAATTACGGCTGCGCCGTGATCGTCTGGGACCGGGTGTTCGGCACCTTCGGCGACAGCCCGGTGATCGAGGTCGGTGTGGGTCCGCGGGAGCCGACCACGCTGGAGAAACTGTTGATGCCGATCCGCGAGCCTGCCGGTGGCGTCATCGCGCCAACGCGGCGATCCTCGCGGTGAAACCTGCCGGATAGCGTCGCAGCGCCGCTCGGCCATGGATGGCCCCGAGTCAATCTCACCCTCTCCGCGGATGCATCACGCTGCGCGTTTTGCTGCGGGTTTGACACCCTGCAACGTCTTGGACTTCTTGAGCGCCAATCTGGTTTGCCAAAGATCATAGGCAGTCTGTTGCGCAAGCCACACCTCGGCTGCACCGCCGCGATCGCGCCCGAGCCAACGTTCGATGCGTAGAGCCATTGCCGGACTGATTGCGCTACGACCGTTGAGTGCCTTCGAGAGGGTTGTGCGGTCGACGCCAAGTTGAGCGGCCGCTTCGCCGACCTGCAAGCCCTCTCCGGAGGACCCTTAATTCGAACCCTGAAACCCCTCCAAAGTCAGGGGTTCAGTGGACCAGAGACAGTTGATGCTTTAAAAACAGGTCGCCCGCCATCCCTTCCTGATCAACCGTCGCAATGCTTCGTCATCGACCAGCGCAATGGCCTCTTCAAAACTGAACCAGCTGATCGCTGTGGATTCGTCGGCGTTCAAGGTGAGGCGTTGTGGGTCCTCCGCCACCATCAAAAAACGCAGATCGAGATGATGGTGGGCCTCATCGCCCCGCGCCGGAATGAGATGGACATCCACATCGAGCAACGTTGGCGTCGAGTCGTAGAGGCGCACCTCGCAACCGGTCTCCTCGCGCGCTTCCCGCAGCGCGGTGACATGCATGAACCCGCCGTCCTCCGGCTCGGCGTGTCCGCCCGGCTGCAACCAGCGACCCAGCTTGGCGTGATTGAGGAGCGCGATCTTGCCGGCATCGACATCTACAACGAGTGCGCTGGCGGTGAAGTGCGCCTCGGGCTGATGCCGCGAGAACGGCTGCTCGAGGCGCGGCAGGAGGCGGCGCATCTCGGCCAGGCTGCGTGCTTCCTCGGCATCCGCCGGTTGATGCGCGTCGAGCAGGGTTTTCAAATGCAATGATGGCGTCGCGCATCGCTTCCCCCGAGTGTGCTGTGGATATGCTACCTCCTCGGCAGAACTGATCGAATGCTTCAAGGCCCAAGGCCGCGGCGCTGGTTACGGGCTCTGCCCGACCCATCAATCACTCCGGGCTGAAAATCTTTGAGTCGGTCAACATCGGATGATTGAACTCGACTCGCTCGCCGGCACGGCGGCCGGGCACCAAAAGCAGTCGCGCAGAGAGCGGCTTCGAGTAGCGTACCGAGAGTGCGGCGACGTCGCCGAGAATCCGGGCGATGGCGTCTACAGGCAAATCGCCTGGCAAGGGCACGACATCGAGGCCGGTGCCGCAAACAGATGAGTAGAGCAGCAGTTCAGACAGGCCGTACCGCCCCTCCGACGCGCGCTCTGCCAAAACTTTGTCTTCGACCACCGGGAGCATCAGACCGGAATACCCGCAAGTTTTGACCTTGAGGGTTTTCAACCCTGAGGTGATCGCGGCACAGGCCGCAAGCGTGGATGCTGACCCGAAGGGTTTACCCGTGAGCGCCTCGATAGCTTTGCCAATGCTGGCATCGAGACCGGGCGCGGGGGACGCATCGATCCCTGCGTAGCGCAGACGGTGAACGTCGGCTAATTCGCGAGCTTTTGACTCAATGGGTAACAGCGCTGCGTCGAGTGAGGCCTTGAGACGTGTGCTCGCGTCGGCGATGTCTGCTGAATCCGAAAAAACCTTACTCAAAAGATTGGGTGTCTCGAGTCCGATGCCGAAACTGTCTTCTCCCGAATGCCAGGCCGCAGGAAAAAACGGTGTGTCGGCGGGTATGCAGGCACTCGCCACAAATCGGAAGTTGTCCTGTCCGCTGATGCTGCCGCGAGACAGCGCTGCCATGACCTCGGCAGCGGTCAGGATCGCTTTGCGGTGTATGCCCGTTCCCGCTGAGGCTACCGCCACCGAGAAGTTCGTTCTCGCTGTAGCTCCGATCAACTTGCGGGCCCACTCCGCCATCGCCGCAACACTTTCATCGCGGTTGATCACGGGGCCGAGCGCGAGTCCAACTCCGTTTTCGACAGCGAGTGCATCGAGTTTTACGAGTGCCGCAATCGATGAGTCGCTTTGCCAATCCGGCAAATATTCGGCGAGCGGTTGCGTGGCAAGCCGCACGCTCTGAACGATGTGTCCGCTTGCTTCGAAAGCGGCCTTGATGCGCTTCAGGGTCTGCAGCGTTGCGCGGATGCGAGCAACATCGTTGACTGAAGACAGCGAGATTCCCGCGGTGATCGTTCTTATGCGGAGAAGCGGCGGCTCTGCCGATACCGCAATGGAATTGGCGAAACCGAGCGAGGCGGCTGTTCCGCCAAGGGCGATGAAGTGTCGCCGAGAGAGGCGCGTCATTGGGCGCCAAACTTGAACTGGGTGGCCGCGTAGGCGATCGCCCCGAAGAACGCCCAAGCGATCACGATAATCCATTCCATCGGGATGAGCGCCGAGGGCGACCCCGGGAGGTAGAGAAGCCCTAGCGCCGCGCAACAACCGACACCCAGCCAGCCGATCGCAAGTCCGAAAGGCTGGAGTCGAAAAGGTCGCGGCATTTCGGGCTCGTGATACCGCAGACGCACGAAGGACACCGCCACCAGAAGATAGGCGATGACCGCACCGAAGCTGCCCGCATTCACGAACCAGGTCAGCGCATTGCGTCCGAGCAGGGGCGCAAGAAAGGTCAAGATGCCGATCAAAATAATTGCGGCATGAGGTGTACGGTAGCGCGGATGCAATTTTGCAAGGAACTGCGGCAGCATGCCGCTTTGCGCCATGGCGTAGATCGCACGACTGCCACCGATGATGAAGGCGTTCCAGCTGGTCACGATGCCCGCGATGCCACCGATCACGATTACCGCGGCTCCCGATTTGCCGAGCACGTTCGCGGTCGCATCGGCAGTGGTGAGTTTCGAAGATTGAAGAGTTACATCGTCGGCGAGGAAGGCGACGCCGGCCACGACCACGCAGTACCAAACGATGGCCATGCAGACCGAGAGAATCGTCAGCGTGCCGAGTTCACGGTGAGGCAGGTCGACTTCCTCGGCAATTTGCGGGATGACGTCGAACCCGACAAAGAAAAAAGGCAGCATCGTCACGACGGTGATGACGCCCGCCACACCCGAAACGAAAAAAGGATCGATGTTGGAAATCGAGCCGCCAATCGAGGCGCCTGTGATCAGCACGAGGCCGCTGGCGACGATCATCAAGGTCACCACGATCTGCACTACGGCCGATAGCTTGATGCCGATGACATTGACTACGGTCAGCAACACTGCGGTGACGCCACCGACGAGGGCCCAACCCAGATAAACATCATATTCGGCGACCCGCCAAAGAAACAGGTGCGACAAATTGATATCGAAGTAATCGACAACCGAGGCAAGCGCGACCGCCTCGAAACAGCAGATCGAGATGTAGACGAAAACGATGGCCCAGGTACAGATGAATGAGCCGGTACGTCCCAAGGCTCTGAGACTGTACACATGCTCGCCACCCACCTCGGGCATCGCCGCTGCGAGTTCAGCGTAGAGCAGGGCGACGATCAGCATCACTGAACCGGCGATCACGAATGCGAGGATGGACCCCAAGCTGCCGGCGCGCAGGATCCATGTGCCCGAGAGGGCGACCCAGCCCCAGCCGATCATGGCGCCGAAGGCCAAAGCCAAGACGTCCTTGCGCGTGAGTACGCGGGCTAAGCCCTGATCACCGGACATGATGCACCACCCCCGTTCGCTCGACAGTCTGAGCAAGCGTAACTAATATCGTTGGAGCTCTCAAATATCGTTTTTTAAAATTCTATTATATGCAGTGTAATGTATTGCATCAGACGATTGGAGTGTGCCTGATCATGCCGCTAAAAAATTTTTCTATTCTCCTCCTGATCTTGGTATGCGGTTTGGCCGAGGCGGCCAGCGAGACACCGCAGACTTTTGAACACAGCAACATTGCGGGCGTGACCGAGCGATTCCGCAGTCTTGATGTCTACGCCGAGGGTCGTCCGGAGCGATCACCAGTCGTTGTGTTTGTTCACGGGGGCGGGTGGGTAAACGGCAACAAAGACAGCGTGCAGCGCGCGCCTCGATTCCTGCAGCATTTCAGGCAGGGCAACATGGTGGTGGTGAGTGTCGGTTTGCGCCTCGTGAACAATGCAGACTCGCCAGGCACAAGCTTCCGCGAGCAAGCGGCGGACATCGCTGCGGCGTTGAAGTGGGTCAGGGACAACATCGACGAGCATCGGGGCGACCCTGAGAAAATTTTCCTGATCGGTTATTCGGCGGGGGCGCATCTGGTCGCCTTGGTCGGCACCGATGCCACGTACTTGCAGGCGCATGGGTTGGCGCCTTCGTTCCTGCGGGGAGTCATCTCGCTCGACGTGAACGCTTATGACATCCCTGCTGCGATTGTCGAAGGGCCCTCGCTCGGCGTACCGGTAAGTCCGGCGAACCTGCGCCGCGTGTTTGGTTCAGATATCGAAGCGCAGAGGGCGGCCTCGCCCATTTTTCACGTGGCGCCCGCACGGAAATATCCGCCCATGCTGATCACCTATGTCGGCGTGTTCGACACCAGTCCCGAGGGCGTCTTCAATCAGACTCTCACCCAAGTGCAGTCGGAGCGGTTTGTCGCAGCGCTGAGAAAGACTGGCGCTGATGCAGAGACCTTCGGGAACCTCGCGCAGTCGCATCGCGGCATCATGCGCGACCTCGGTATGCAGGGTGATGGGTTGACCGCGGCAATCGATCGCTTCATCGAGCGACTCAAAAAGTGATCGATAGATTGCCTATTCCGCGAGTACGCGGCTCCGGCATTTCGCCAAAGATCAGGGCTCTCGCCGCCGCGTTCGCCATCGGTGTGGCCTGCGCATCGGCGAGCGGTGCTGAAGCCGCCGAGTCACCTTCTCCTGCCGACGCGGTTTATCTCAACGGGCGTTTCTACACGGTCGATGAAACACTCAAGTGGGCAGATGCTGTGGCCGTTCGCGGCGGCCGTTTCATTGAAGTGGGTGGCCGTGATGCGGTGCTGCCCTGGATTGGCAAACAGACACGGGTGGTCGATCTTGGCGGCCGAATGGCGATGCCGGGCATCCATGACCTGCACATCCATGCGCTCGACGGGGCGCTGCCGATGCGGTTTGCTTGTCCCTTTCGCGCCGAAAACCTTGAAGAGGTTGTCGCCAAAATCAAGGCGTGTACCGCGACCCAGCCCCCCGGTGAATGGATTCGCGGCGGATTCTTCAACGTCAGGCTCCTCGACGCACGACCGTCTGTCGATCGCGCGCTTCTCGATGCCGTCGCGCCGAATCACCAGATCGTTCTGCGCAGTGCCGGCGGCCATGCGTCGTGGGCGAACAGCGCTGCATTGCGGGCGGCGGGCATAGACCGCAACACGCCCGACCCCGTCGGCGGCGTTATCGGTCGCGATGCCACAACGGGTGAGCCCAACGGGCTGCTCTTCGAAGCGGCGACGCAACTGGTACAGCGCGCCATTCCCGACTACACACCGGCGCAGAATGTGGAGGCGGTGGCGGCGCTGGCGCGCGACCTGAACCGACGCGGGGTGACGTCGATCAAGGATGCCGCAGCGTCAGAGAGTGAACTACGCGCCTTTCTCGCCACCGATCAGCGCGGTTTGTTGACGCTACGCGTCGCGACGGCCCGTACGCTGCGTACCGGCTTGGGTTCGATGGATGAGCAACTGGCTGAGGTTATCAACCGGGAGCAATACCGCACGGCGCGCATCAACCCTGACTTTGCAAAGATTTTTGTCGACGGCTCCGCGGGCGCAAGACGCGCGGCATTTCTGGACCCGTACGTGAACGATCCGCAGCAGAGAACCGATTATCGCGGCGAGTTTCTCGTGCCCCGTGAACTCCTCAAAGAATATGTGGCTCGACTCGACAAGGCGGGTGTTTCGGTCAAGATGCACTGCGGTGGTGACGCCGCACGACGAGCGGCGCTCGATGCCATCGAATACGCACGCCGAACCAACGGCGATTCGGGGATACCGCATGAGATCGCGCATCCGGCGCTTTTGCATCCTGATGACATCCCGCGTTTTCGATCGATCAATGCGATTGCGGATCTGACGCCTGTCGCCTGGTACCCGAACGCCATCATCGCGCAGCTGACATTCGCGCTCGGTGAGGAACGGGGGCGCAGGCTCTGGCAAATCAGGACGATGGTCGAAGCCGGTACAACCGCCGTGTATGGCTCTGATTGGCCCGGCGCCGGACCAAGCATCAACCCGTGGCGCGCCCTGGAAGCCATGGTGACTCGACGTAATCCCGACGAGCAGCCGGGCGCACCCTATTCTGCGGACGAGGCGATCGATCTTGCGACCGCGATCAAGATCTTTACCCGCAATGGGGCCGAGGCCATGCGTCACGGCGATCGCGTGGGCACGATCGCGACCGGGAAGCTTGCGGATTTCATAGTGCTGCGCGAGGGCCTGTTCGATATCCCTCCTGAGCGCATCGATGCCACTGAGGTTCTGCTCACGGTTCTCGAAGGTGAGGAAGTGCATCGGGATCCCCGTTTGGCAGCGCCTTAGAGACAATTTTTTTGATCTCGATTTATTCATGCTCTACATACCGGTGAAATGATCATGTCCATCCCTGCTCTCACAAGTCCCGATCCCCAGTCCCTGCAATCCTGGTGGATGCCGTTCACCCACAACCGACTGTTCAAGGCCAAGCCTCGCCTCATCGTCGGCGCGAAAGACGCTTACTACACGTTGGCTGACGGTAAAACGGTTTTCGACGGCATCTCGGGCCTGTGGTGCAGCCCGCTCGGACACTCGCCTCAACCGGTGGTGGAGGCTGTCCGTCGGCAGGTGGGTGAACTCGATTTCAGCCCCACGTTCCAGATGGGGCATCCGGAAGCGTTTCGACTTGCCGCGCGAATCGCTGACTTCGCAGGCAGACCCAAAGACAAAGTATTTTTCGTCAATTCAGGATCCGAGGCGGTCGACACGGCTCTCAAGATTGCGGTTGCCTACCATCGTGCCCGCGGCGAACCGACGCGAACTCGCATCATCGGTCGCGAGCGCGCTTACCACGGCGTCGGCATGGGTGGGATTACGGTGGGCGGCATCCCCGCCAACAGACGGGTCTTCGGGCCGCTGATGTTTCCGGGCGCCGATCATCTGCCGCACACACTCGATACCTCGAAGATGGGGTACTCGCGGGGTCAGCCCGAGTGGGGTGCGCATCTTGCCGACGAACTCGAGCGATTGGTGACGCTGCATGACGCCAGCAATATCGCAGCTGTCATCGTCGAGCCCATGCAGGGTTCTGCTGCTGTCATCGTTCCTCCCGTCGGCTACCTCAAGCGTCTGCGCGAAATCTGCACCAAGCACGGGATTCTTCTGATATTTGACGAGGTGATCACCGGGTTCGGTCGTCTTGGCGCACCGTTTGGTGCCGATTATTTTGATGTCAAACCTGATCTGATAACCTTTGCCAAGGCAGTCAGTAACGCGACCGTGCCGCTCGGCGGAGTGATCGCTGCCGAGTCGATTTATGACGCGTTCATGACGGGGCCTGAGCACCTCATCGAGTTCTTCCACGGCTACACCTATTCAGCTCACCCGCTGGCGGTTGCCGCCGCGAACGCCACGCTGGATGAGTTCAGTCGAGGAAAACTCATCGAGCGCGCTGCAAGTCTCGCCCCCGTGCTCGAGTCCGCCATTCACTCCTTGCGAGGCGAGCCACTCGTTTCCGATATTCGCAATATTGGGCTCGCTGCTGCGGTGGATGTGACACCTGTGCCTGGGACCCCGGCTTTGCGAGCTTTCAAAGTATTCGAAGACGCCCTGCAACGCGGTTTGCTATTGCGGTTCACGGGCGAGTCGCTGGTGTTTGCGCCCCCGTTCATCTCTACCGAGGACGAAATCCATCGCGCGGTGGCAGTGCTGCGCGAGTCACTGCACGCCTGCGCGTGAGGCCCGGATGACGGCGACAGACAGAAGTCGATCTTATGGCTTGCGAACCGAGTCGAATGAGGGGCCGCCAACTCGCGCGTTCAAGCGACCGCGGTTCGCGATGCAGAAAATGATGACGATTTCATCAGGCTGCGGAGACTCGGGCAGCATCAATGTCATGCCGTCGTAGTGAGACCTGACGTAGATCTCGTCCTTGCAGTTCATCGGTACGTCGATGATCGTCCCGGGCACTCCCACTTTCGTCATCGATGAGATCCAGGCTTCACCGCCGCCGAGTGCCGCTCGAAGCGGATTGGCGAAGGTCGTCGTCAGTAACGCGTTTGCATGTTCCTGCTCGCCGGCGATGCCGACGATGCCGGCTTTTCCATAACTCTGTGCTTTTTCCGGCGCCATCGCGCGAGCCGCTTCAATACCGAGGAATTCTCCCAGGCTGGCGCTCGCTTTGATGAGCGGCGACAAATCTTCGACGAATGCTCCCGCAAAGGGGTTCTCGACAACGGCAGCGACGGCAACCTTGCGCAGAGCGTGCTCTGCGAAACGACCGCCATCGAATTTTTTGTCGTCGATAATCGTATGCGTACGGCGAACAACCAGTTCCATCTGCATGTCCTCAGTGTGCACTTCCCGAAAAATCTTGTAGAAGCCGCGTCTGCGCCACTCTGACCCGTTTGACGGGAGCCGGGGTGTTACGGCTCCGGCCGACAAAACGCGGGATGCCCGCCGTGATCACCGCGGCAACGGCCGGGATATCGCCGTTGCGCAAGGCATCGAACGCGTTGGCTTGTGAACCGCCGACACAGGCGTCGAGAATGACGACATCTGCATCGCGACCCGGCTGCAGAAAACCGCTGTTGAGTCGATAGACGCGGGCGTTGTTCCCGGTTGCAGCAGCCAATGCCCACTCGACCGGAATATTGCCGAGGCTTACCAGGTGGCTAATGGTGTAGAGCATGCCGAGTGGCATGATTCCGCTGCCGGTCGGGGTATCTGTCGCCACCAACAGTCGGTCGAATTGATCGCTTTTTCGGAGCAAGTCAGCGACCCAAAGCAGCGTGCGCAAATTTCCGGCGGTACACACTTGCAGCGCCACGCGACACTCCTCGACCACCCTCGGGAAGTCTGCATCGGGCATGGCGACGGGACCGCCATTCACATGAAACGAGACATCCGGATTGATGGCAATAACGTGATCACCCCAAATTCCAGCCGAGCCGGGGATCGAGGACCCACCCGTGTGGAGCGTGGAGATCATTCCGCAATCCCTTGCATGCTGGACGAGCGGGACATAGTCATAGGCTGTTTTGACCGCACCGAAACCCGCCTTGACCAACCACACGCCTCGAGAAGAAACCTCCTCGAAATCAGCTCGTGTGAGGCCCGGTTCGAGGATCATCGAACCTGCCAAGACCCGCATGCCACCGGGTCGATAGTCGTCGAAACATTTTTTTGCTGCGATCGCCAGTGCCTTGACGCCCTGCGGATCTTTTGGCCGCCCCGGCACATGAACTTCCGACGCACTGATTGCTGTCGTGGTGCCCCCGTGCACGTAGCTTTCGAGAAAGCCGACCGTTTTCTGTCGCGGGGTGTAGTCGCCGAAGGTGTTGTGGATTTGCGAGTCTATGAGCCCCGGGATCGCAGTGGCCCCGTCTGCATCGATCACGACATCGCAGGCATCGAGTTGGCTGGCGGACAAGGAGCCGATGAGTTCGATTTTGCCGTCGCTGAGCATGATCGAGTCTGCTGTCGCGAAAGGCTCACGCCAATCGCCCGTGAAGATCGTGCCCAAGTTGATGACTGCCGTGCGCATGGAAACCTCGACGATAATAAAAACGATAATCTATAAATAAGTCGATAGTAGTTATCATATCGATGATATCTTGGCAACTCTGCGACCTTGACGTAACCTTTACCCTCGACAATTCCAAAGATGGAGCTGCTTCTTCATGCCCACGGAAACGCAATCAGCGAAGGGTGCATCAGAAACTTTGAGTGGTACGGCTTACGAGTTGTTGCGCGACGACATCGTCGCGGGGCGCTACGAGCCTGAAACCAAGCTTCGAATCGAGGATCTGTGCAAGACCTACAAGATCGGCGCAAGCCCGATGCGCGAAGCTCTCTCGCGTCTCGCCGAGGGGAATTTCGTCACCTCCGAGCCGCAGCGTGGCTATTGGGTGGCTCCGGTATCGCTCGCCGAATACCACGATCTGGTCAACCAGCGGTTGAACCTGGAGACCGCTGCCCTGATCGATTCGATCGAGCACGGCGACGTGGAATGGGAGTCCAACGTAGTGGCTGCCTACCACCGACTAGCGCGAGCGCACGCCAAACTGGCTGATGGCACGCAGGAGAGCTTCATCGCATGGGCGCGCGAAGATCGCGCCTTTCACTTTGCAACGATCGCCAACTGCTCATCGCCTTGGCTGAAGCGTTTTTGCCAGTTGATCCTCAATCAGCTCGCCCGCTATCACCGCCAGCGCTATTTGAGCGGCGTTGCCCCGGGAGACCAGACCGATCAGGAGCATGCGCGGTTCATGCGTGCCGTGGTCGAGCGGGACTCGGAAAAGGCTGCCAACATGCTCAGGAAGCATATTCGGGCAGTCGCGCGCAGACTGGCTACCGACCACCTTCCCGAATCGGCTTGAGACCGTGACCATGCGGCGACAGTTTTGTATCCGGCGCTCGCGCTTCACGATCTCGACCGCAATTATCTTGATCGGCGGCCTTTTGGGCTCGATTCCAATCGCGTCGGCCAAAGAAGATCCTCGTCTGCGGCCTGATGTCTACGTGGTTGGAACCGAAACGCTGCGCGCTGACGAGATGCGAGTCATTGCGCTCGGCACGGGGGTCCCCGCAATCACGCAACGACAAGCGGCAACTTCTTTCCTTGTGCAGCTCGGCAACGGGGATAACTTCATTTTCGATATGGGCACCGGCGCCATTTCGAATCTCGTCCAGCTACAACTATCGTGGAATAGCGTCGACAAGGTTTTTTTGAGTCATCTGCATTTTGACCACATTGGTGACCTCGACGCATTGCTGATCGTGGGTGTTACGCACGGGCGAAACAATCCCTTGCGCATCTGGGGGCCGGATGGCAAAACCCCGGAGTTAGGCACTGCCTACGCCGTAGCCCGCCTGCAAGAAGCCTACAACTGGGAATTGACCTCCAAGCGAGGTGTCGTCCCAACCAAGGGGTATCAACCGATCGTTCGGGAGTTCGACCACCGCCGTACGCAAGTGGTCTACGAAGAAAACGGCGTCAAAATAACGTCGTGGCCTGCGGTGCATGTGATGGATGGGCCCGTCAGCTATGCACTCGAATGGAATGGTCTGAAGTTCGTGTTTTCCGGCGATACAGTGCCCAATAAATGGTTTCTCGAAAATGCCCACGACGCCGACCTGTTGCTCCATGAGGTGTACATCCCCCTGCAAAAGCTGGTCGGACCGTATGGCCAATCACCCGAGTCTGCATGGACTGTAGGTACGCGGGTACACACCCAGCCCGCTTCTGCAGGGAAACTCTTTTCGATGCTCAAGCCGCGAATGGCGGCAGCCTTTCATTTCATCAATGGCATCTCCAGTGGTGAGGAGGTGCGCGAGGAAATCCGTTCGACCTATGACGGTCCGCTTACTCTCGCGCGTGATCTCATGGTCTGGAACATCACCAAAGACTTCATCACGGTCCGCGAAACCGTGGGTCGAGAGCTCGTGTGGCCGTCGCCTGACAAACTGGTGGGTGCCGAGATCGAGCGAGAAAAACGCACTCAGATGTCCAAGTGGTTGGAGGAGGGGCGCCTCGAAATGAAGGACATTGATCGCAGATTGTTCGATCAATTGGACAAGTCCGCCCAGCAGCAGATCATCGAACGGATCCCCGGCGTAAAAACTCAGCTCGGCAGAGAGTGAACTCCGGTCGAGGCTGATCGACGACGCCAGCCGACAATCTGCTTGCCCCAAAATACTTCATAAGTATAATATTCAGTACCCTTAGTACTTTGGCGCTCAATCACCATGAAACGCATCGTCAGTCTTGGCGGCGGTCCTGCCGGTCTCTACGCGGCCATACTGCTCAAGAAGGCGAGCCCTCGGACCCAGATCGAGGTGTACGAGCGCAATCGCCCGAACGACACATTCGGTTGGGGGGTGGTTTTCTCCGACAAGACCATGGAGGGGTTCCGCAGCATCGACCCCGAATCGCACGATGCCATCGTTGCCGACTTCCGCCACTGGGACGACATCGATGTGCACTACCGTGGCCACACCCTGCGTTCGGGTGGGCACGGGTTTTGCGGCATCGGGCGCAAGCGCCTGCTGAATATTTTGCAGCAGCGAGCCGAGGCGCTCGGTGTCCGTCAACACTTCGAACACGAGGTCGATGACGACTCACTCTGGCACGACGCGGATCTCTTGATCGCCGCTGATGGCGTCAACAGCAAAACCCGAACGCGAAACGCGGCGATCTTCAAACCGCATATCGATGTACGCAAGTGTCGCTTTATCTGGCTGGGTAGCACGCGACCTTTCGATGCGTTCACCTTCGCTTTCGAACAAACCGAGCACGGGTGGTTCCAGATCCACGCGTACCAGTTCAGTGCCGACCTCTCTACCGTGATCGTCGAAACACGCGAAGAAACCTGGCTCGCACACGGACTTGACCAGCTTTCGACCGAACAGTCGATCGAGTTCTGCGAGACATTATTTGCCAAATATCTCGATGGTCATCGGCTCGTGAGCAACGCCAATCATAGGCGCGGTTCGGCCTGGCTCAACTTTCATCGAGTTCTCTGCGAGCGCTGGCATGACGGCAAGCGAGTTTTGATTGGCGATGCGGCGCATACCGCTCACTTCGGCATCGGCTCAGGTACGAAGCTCGCCATGGAAGACGCGGTGTCGCTGGCGCGTCACGTGACGGCGGCCTCCGAGGTCACCGAGGGACTGGAACGTTACCAGCAGGAACGCTCGCTCGAAGCCCTGAAACTGCAAAATGCGGCGCGTAATCGAATGGAATGGTTCGAGAACGTCGATCGCTACGTGCACTTGGAACCATGGCAGTTCGCCTACAGCCTGCTGACCGGCAGCCAGCGAATCGGCCATGCGAACCTGCAAGTACGCGATCCGCGCTACGTCAAGCGCGTCGAGACATCACTCGCGCAAAGCAGCGGAATCAGCGAGTCTCGACCGCCGATGTTCATGCCGCTCACGCTGCGTGGCATGACGCTGCAAAACAGGGTGGTGGTGTCGCCGATGGCGCAGTACTCCGCTACGGAGGGCCTGCCGAGCGATTGGCACCTGGTGCACTACGGGGCAAGAGCCGTCGGCGGCGCGGGTCTCGTGTTCACCGAAATGACTTGCGTCGCTCCCGAGGGGCGAATCACGCCGGGCTGCACCGGGTTGTGGAACGAGCCGCAGCGCGATGCGTGGCGTCGAATCGTCGATTTCGTGCACGCCAACTCCGCTACAAAGATTTGCCTGCAACTTGGGCACGCGGGTCGCAAGGGCTCGACGCAATTGGGTTGGGAAAAAATGGATCACCCATTGCCCTCCGATAACTGGCCGCTGCTTGCGCCATCGGCGCTGCCTTACCTCGAGGGCATCAGCGCGACACCGCGAGCAATGGACAAGCGCGATATGGCGCGAGTCCTCGATCAGTTCGTGCATTCAACAGAGCTTGCAGCACAGGCGGGCTTCGACATGATCGAGGTTCACATCGCGCACGGCTACTTATTGGCTTCGTTCATTTCACCGCTCACCAATGTGCGCGACGACGAGTACGGCGGCGACATCCACGGTCGCATGCGCTTCCCGATGGACATCATTCGCGCCGTGCGCTCGCGATGGCCGGATGAGCGTCCCCTGTCGGTGCGAATTTCCGCCACCGATTGGGCCGAGGGCGGGCTCACCGAAGCCGATCTTATCGTATGGGTTAAGGCGATGCGCGAGCTGGGTGTAGACATCATCGACGTGTCGACGGGACAGACGGTTCCGCATCAATCACCCGTGTATGGGCGCATGTGGCAGACACCGTTTTCCGACTTGGTGCGCTCCGCAAGTCGATTGCCGACGATTGCGGTAGGCAACATTCACGAGGCAGATCACGTCAATACCATCATCGCCGCAGGTCGCGCTGATCTTTGTGCGATCGGACGACCGCATCTTGCCGATCCTTCGTGGACGCAGCGTGCGGCGGCGGAGCAGCAATACGCGGCTCAACACTGGCCCCGGCAGTATCTCTCTGGCCGCAGTCAGTTTGAACGCAATCTGCAGCGCGCTGCTGCGCCGTTGGGGCCGGTATGAGTCGTCACGCCATCATCACCGGCGGCTCGCGTGGCATCGGCTACGCTATTGCAAAAAAATTGCAGCAAGACGGTTTGCGAGTGTCGATTGTCGGGCGCGATGCCGCGACGTTGGCTGCCGCTGCGACCTCGCTCGGTGCCCACGTTTGTTACGCAGTCGCCGATGTCACCGACGCTTCGGCAGTGGCTCGTGCATTTGCTGCGCTCCAAGAGCAGCAGGGTGGTCTCGCCATTCTGATCAACAACGCCGGGGCAGCCGAGAGTGCTCCTTTCGAACGGACTGACCAAAATCTTTGGCAGCGCATGATCGATGCCAATCTGACATCGGCATACCACTGCATTCGTGCGGCGACGCCGGCGTTGTTGGCGATGAGCGATGCCCGGGTGATCAATATCGCGAGCACAGCCGGACAAACAGGCTACCCCTATGTCGCCGCCTATTGCGCCGCGAAGCACGGCGTGGTCGGTCTGACGAGAGCGCTGGCTCGAGAGTGGGCCGGCAAGTCGATTACCGTCAATGCGGTGTGCCCGGGCTTTACCGACACCGATCTCGTGCAAGCGTCCGTCGAACGCATCCAGCGAGCGACCGGTCGATCGGCCGAGCAAGCGCTCGCCTCATTGACTGCGGGTAATCCGCAGCGTCGCTTGATCGAGCCGGCAGAGGTCGCGCATGTCGTGTCGTGGCTCTGCGATCCACGCAGTGGCAGCATCACAGGTCAAAGTATTTCCGTCGCGGGCGGAGAAGTGTTGTGAGCGGCGGTGCGACAAAAGCTGCGGCGAGCGTCGCCGAGTGGCCGTCGGTCGAAGATCACGCTGCACTACGGCTGTGGTTGAACCTGCTAGGGACCTCGCAGGCCGTGAAATCCGTGATCCGTTACCGACTGCATGACGAGTTCGACACCAGTCTTGCCCGCTTCGATTTCCTCGCTCAACTGCACCGCTCGTCCGAGGGCTTGCGCATGCAGGAGATTTCCGCTCGTCTCATGGTTACCGGCGGTAACGTCACCGGACTCACCGACTCCCTCGAGCAAGAGGGGCTCGTCAAGCGCCTGGCTGATCCGGATGACAGACGGGCGTTTCGGGTGTCGCTGACCGCCGCTGGCCGGAAGCTGTTCACGGCCATGGCAAAGGCCCATGAGGAGTGGATCATTGCCATTTTCGGTGCAGTCTCCAAGCGTGAGATGCAGCAGATTCAAGAGCTGCTATCGAAGATCAAGCAGCACGCGCAACGCGAAGATCGGAGGTAATCAGTGTCGCTCGAACCCTTTCAGCAACTGGCCGACTACGCTGCCCAAAGTTTTCTTTGGCGAGTCGAAAATCGGGTGGGGTATATCACGCTCAACAGACCGGAGCGAAAAAACCCGTTGACCTTCGAATCCTATGCGGAATTGCGCAATCTTTTCCGCAAGCTCGCCGAAGTGGATGACGTGCGGGCCATCGTGGTTCGAGGAGCGGGCGGCAACTTCTGCTCCGGCGGCGATGTGCACGAGATCATTGGTCCGCTGACCGACATGGCCATGCCCGAGTTGTTGCGATTCACCCGCATGACGGGTGATCTCGTGAAGGCGATCAGAGCCTGTCCGCAGCCAGTCATCGCTGCAGTGGAAGGGGTTTGCGCGGGCGCGGGGGCGATCATCGCCATAGCCGCCGATTTGCGCTATTCCACGCCCGACACAAAGACAGCTTTTCTTTTTTCGCGTGTGGGTCTTGCCGGTTGCGACATGGGCGCCTGTGCTTTGTTGCCGCGTCTGATCGGACAGGGTAGAGCCGCCGAACTGCTGTACACCGGTCGCTCGTTCTCGGCCGAGGAGGGCGAGCGTTGGGGTTTTTTCAATGGCATCGTCGACGCCGCCGAGCTGGGCGCGCGCAGCACTCGCGTTGCCGAAGATTTGGCAGCAGGACCGTTTTTTGCCCATTCGATGACCAAACGAATGCTGCATCAGGAGTGGAATCTCGGCATCGATCAAGCCATCGAAGCCGAAGCACAGGCGCAGGCGATCTGCATGCAAACCCAGGATTTCACCCGCGCTTACACCGCATTCGCTGCGCGACAGAAACCTGAATTCGAGGGCGACTGACCGTGTCCATTCCCACCCATCTCCGTCTGCCTTTCTTTGAGAATCGTCATCATGAAGTGGCGGCGGAAGTATTGGCGTTTGCCAGTCGGTATCTCGCCGACCCCGCGCACCCAAGCTCTGGTGCCGAAGTCGATGCCTACTGCCGCTCCCTCGTCGGGCGCATGGGTGATGACGGCTTGCTGCGGCACTGCGTGCCCCGAAATCTCGATGATTCCGGCACCCTCGACTCGCGCACACTTTGCCTGATCCGCGAGGGCTTGGCCTGGCACGATGGGCTCGCCGATTTTGCGTTTGCCATCCAGGGGCTAGGCAGTGGGCCCTTGTCCTTGGCGGGCGATGCCTCACTACGTCAAAGATATCTGGCCACCGTGGCGAGCGGCAAAGCCGTCCCCGCGTTCGCGCTCTCCGAACCTGACGCGGGTTCGGATGTCGCGGCGCTCACCTGTTCGGCACGGCGTGAGGGTGAGCACTACCTGCTCGATGGCACCAAGACCTGGATCTCCAACGGTGGCATCGCCGATTTTTATTGTGTCTTCGCACGCACTACTCCAGCCGTGATCCGCAATGACGGGTCGGCGGAGGCGAGAGGCATCACGGCGTTTGTGGTTGAACCCGGCGATCCGGGTTTTCAGGTGCAGAAGCGTATCGAGACCATCGCACCCCATCCGCTCGCGACCTTGCGCTTCACGAACTGTCGGATTCCCGCCGAGCGTCGAATTGGTGCCGAGGGTGAAGGATTCAAAATCGCAATGCGCACGCTCGATGTATTCCGGGCGTCGGTGGCTGCGGCAGCGCTGGGCTTCGCGCAACGTGCGCTCGATGAGGCCGTGCAGCATGTACGTCAGCGTCGGATGTTTGGCACCACGCTCGGTGAGTTCCAGTTGACCCGAGCGACCCTTGCCGAGATGGCAACCGATCTCGAGGCCGCGAGATTGCTGACCTATCAGGCAGCGTGGATGCGCGACCTCGGACACCCCGTCACACGGGCGGCCGCGATGGCCAAGATGACGGCGACCGAAAACGCGCAGCGCATCATCGATCGTGCGGTGCAGTTGTTTGGCGGTCGTGGCGTCGAGAGTGGCGAGATGGTCGAGCGTCTTTACCGCGAGATTCGTGCGCTACGAATCTATGAGGGAGCGACCGAAGTGCAGAAGTTGATCATCGGCAGGGAGTTGCTTAAATGAAAATTCTTCAGCCAGGCGGTTGGCCGCGACCCAAGGGCTACTCGAATGGCATCTCCACCCGTGGCCAGCAAATATTTTTGGCCGGCCAGATCGGCTGGGATAGTTCGCAGCAGTTTCCGGTTGGAGGCATGGCAGCGCAAGTTGGGCAGGCGTTGCGGAATATCGTTGCGGTACTGGCCGAGGCGGGCGCGCGCCCTGAACATATCGTGCGTTTGACGTGGTTCGTGACCAGTCGCGATCAATACCTTGCCGAACTGCCGCAAATCGGTGAGGCCTATCGCGCGGTGATCGGCAAACACTTTCCCGTCATGTCGGTAGTCGAAGTGTCAGCACTGGTCGAGTCTGCCGCCAAAGTAGAGATCGAAGCGACCGCTGTCATCCCCGACAACAACGTACAGTAGAGAATCGTCAACGTGGCGATGTGGCGCCCGCCGGAGCGAATCCGACATGACCCGCAACCGGGTCAGTGGCCGACTGCTGAAGAGGCGGTACGCTCAAAATTATTTTCGCCAATTCGTGTCGGCAGTACCTTGCTTTCGAGCAGGACCTGGGTTCCTGCCATGGTTCCCTGGCGCGCCTCTGAATCGGGAGAGGTGACCCCGGCTGTCCTTGATTGGTATCGCCGCTTTGCCGAGGGCAGACCCGGCGTTATCGTGATCGAAGCTACCGGAATCGCCGATGTGGCGAGCGGACCCTTGCTGCGCATCAGTCATGACTCCCACATCGAAGGGCTTGCGAGCATCGTTCGTGCCGTACGCGAGGCGAGTGGCGGCGAAACCCGTGTGCTCATTCAGCTGATCGATTTCCTGACCATACGCCGCCGACCGGAGCCGGCTCGTTTCTTTGAGCAATTTTTGAAAATCACTGACGAACACAGGCGGCACCTCGATCTGTTACACGCCGATGAAGGCCTTGTGCGTGCGCGACTGCGCGAGCTCCCCGATGAACATCTGCAACGTGTTTTGACTGCGCGCGAATTCAACGACTACTCGATGGGTTATCGCGAGCGCGTGACCGATATGCAGCTTTCGCGCATCCGTGATCTGCCCAAACGCTTGCCTGCCGACTTTGCGGCGGCCGCTCGCCGCGCACGGCAAGCGGGGTTCGATGGTGTCGAACTGCATTACGCTCATGCGTATACCATGGCCTCGTTTCTCTCCAAGACCAATGATCGTGGCGATGGTTATGGCGGATCAGTGACCGAGAGATTACGACTGCCGCGTGAAGTTTTTGCGGTGGTCAGGCGCGAAGTCGGATCGGACTACACCGTGGGTTGCCGGTTTTTGGCTGATGAGTGCATCGAGGGTGGCAGCGATCAAACAGATGCCGCTGCCTTCGCCGTGGCTTTTGCAGCCGACGGCTTCGATTTTCTGTCACTGTCACGTGGCGGTAAATTCGATGACGCGCGCCAACCGAAGATCGGCGAGGCTGCGTACCCGTACACCGGCCGCAGCGGCTACGAGTGCATGCCGTCGTACTACTCGGATGAAAAGGGCCCTTTCGGGCGCAATCGAGTGGCAGTACACGCGCTGCGAGAGGCGGTCCGCGCAGCGGGTTTTGAGACGCCAATCATCAGCGGTGGTGGCATATACGGCTTCGCACAAGCCGAAGCGTGGCTCGACGAAGGCAATGCGGATATCGTGAGCATCGCCCGACAGGCGCTCGCAGATCCCGATTGGTTTCGCAAGGTACGGTCCGGAGCGGGCGCTACCGTCAGAGTTTGTCTCTATACCAATTATTGCGAAGCGCTCGATCGTCGCCATCGCGAGGTCACCTGCGAGTTGTGGGATCGCGAAGGTCTTTCAGACCCATCGGTCGCCCGCTCGAAAGACGGCAAGCGGCGCTTGGTCGCGCCGCCTACCGACTTGTCGGAAATACCGGTCGCAGAACGCTAGACAGTACCCAAGATTTCTTTGGGCGGTTACCCGGGGGCTCCCGGTAAACTGCACCTCGTTCGCATTACTTTCCCGCCCCGAACCGCATGGTGAATTGCAGCGTGTAGGAGCGGGGCGGATCGACCGTGAAGAAGCTTGACGAGGAGCGCGCATCGGATGCGGCGATATCGTCGTTGCCGAAATTGGCAGTCAGTTCATTCGTGAGGTTGCGACCGATGAGCTCAAGTCTCCATCGGCCATCACCGCTCGCCAAGCCGATGGTGGCATCGACTTTGAAGTAGCTATCCTGAAAGTGATCGGGATCCTGATCAAGCTGCAGCAGGAAGCGACCGGTGTAATTGCCACGGACGAGG
>JBJTAV010000052.1:0-4524 GCA_046091005.1 Gammaproteobacteria bacterium
CAAAAAATGGCGCCCTATTGGCGCGGAGAGGAGTTTCGCGATCAGGCGCGGGAGGTGTTCCGCAAGCTCGGCAGTCGCAACCGACCGACCGAGACCCGTCGCCGAGCCAAGGCTCGTGCCGCGACTAAACCCAAAGCTGCGGCCTCGGCTGCAGCTGCGAGGACGGTGACGGCTAAGGCGACGGCTACGGCTACGGCTGGCACTAGCGCGCAAATGTCACTGGGATTCGACGAGGTCGACTAAGGACCGCTTGCGCTACGGCAGAAAACGGAGCAGCACCTCGGCGACCGCCTTCGGGTCTTCCTCGGGCAACGAATGCCCGAGGGGTTCGAGCGTGACCACCTCGGCATGCGGTAGCCAGAGCATCAATTCTTTGTTGTCGGCCGCCGTGAACAGCGCGTCTTTGCCGCCGAACAGCAGCAAGGTCGGTGCAGTGATTTTCTTGGCGGTCGTCCGCAGATCACGCGACACCTCACCCTGATCGAGCATCGCACGCCAGAGATGCGCCGGGATACGCGCCGACTCACGCCGCATGTGGTACTGGATCTGCGGGTCTAGCCCCGGCACTTCCCACCACGCCCTCATGAAAGCGGAATCAGGGTCGATCGGATCTTTGAGCGAGCGAATCTCGGCATCGAGCGGACCGAAAGTCGGTGGATACGGCGGTGAATCGGGACTCGGCAGACTGCGCCGCCCGATGGTCGAACCGATCACCATCAGTTTATCGAGGCGCTCTGGCCAAAAAGCCGCCAACGTTTGCGCCACCATGCCACCAAGCGAGTGTCCCGCGACATGCGCCCGCGCAATCCCCATTTTGTCGAGGAACAGCTTGGCATCGTGGGCGTAATTGAGGCGCGTGTAGCAGCACTCGGGCTTGTCGGTCGCGCCGTGACCTCGCTGGTCGAGCAAAAAGACGTGATAGCGCGTGGCCAGCAAGCGCCCAAGCGGCAAATAGCCGAGCGAGCTGTTGGTATAGCCGTGCAGAAACAGCAGCACCGGTTTGCCCGGCTCACCGAGCTCGACATAGCCCATGCGCATGCCGCTCGCGAGTACCGTGGTCTTGCGCTCTGCACCCCAAGGAGCGTCACCCGCCGCCGCCACCGCACTGCTCGCGAACATTGCGAGCCCCAGCAGCCAGACCAAAGACCAGATCAAAGAAATGCCTCGTCGCATGGTTCTACCTCAGTGCTTGTCCACCTGCTCTTCACTGCGGCGCGCCTTGGCAAGACCGCGCAGCGTGCCGGCACAAATCAGGGTGATGACGATCATGAATGGCAGGCCCGTGACCACCGAACCCGACTGCAGCGATCGAAGGCCACCGCCGAGCAGCAGCGCAACCGCCGCCGCCCCCACCACAACGATCCAGAACACGGACTGCAGCTTGCGGGTGTCGGTCTTGCCACCGGCGCTCAAGGTATCGAGCACCAGCGTGCCCGAGTCCCAGGAGGTGATGAAAAACACCAAGACGAGCACAATGCCGATAAGGCTCGAGATTTGCGCAAGCGGCAACTCGCCCAGCATGACGAATAGTTTGAGGGGCAGCTCGGCGTCGATGAGCGCCTGATGACCGCCGCTCACGATCTGTTCGATAGCTAACGTGCCGAATGCCGTGAACCAGATCACCGAAACGATCGACGGCAGCAGCACGACGTAAAACACCGTCTCGCGCACCGTTCGACCACGCGAAATGCGCGCGATGAACATGCCGACGAAAGGCGCCCAAGCCGTCCACCATGCCCAATAAAAAATCGTCCAGTCGCGGAAGAACGGACCGTCGCTACGGTTGCTGACACTGGCAAGATCAATGAAATCGCGAGCGACAGCTGAAACGGATTGGCCCAAGCCGGCGATGATGGCACTCGTGGAACCCACCGCGATCACGAACACGCAAAGCGCAGCCGCCAGAGTGATGTTGATGAGGCTCAGCCATTTGACGCCGACCTCCAGACCCAACACCACCGAGAGCGTGGTCACGGCAGCGATCGACACGATCAACAATACCTGATTGAGCGGGCTGAATTCGAGGCCAAAGAGATAACCCATACCCGCAAGCGCCTGCTGCGCGCCGAGCCCGAGCGAGGTCGCAAGACCGGCAACCGTCGCGACGATGGCAAGCCCATCAACAATATGCCCAAGCGGACCCCAGACTCGCTCGCCGAAGAGCGGATAAAGGCTGGAGCGAACAGTGAGCGGCAAACCGTGGTTATAAGAAAAAAGCGCGAGCGCCACCGCTACCACCGCAAAGATCGACCACGGGTGAATGGTCCAATGAAATATCGTCGCTGCCATCGCAAGATCGGTCGCGCCTTTAATGTTGCCTGCCGCACCGCCCAAGGGCGCGGCACCCGCCGCATCGCCCACGGCTGCCATCGAACTCGAGAAATGCGAGATCGGTTCGGCGACCGAATAAAACACCATGCCGATGCCCATGCCGGCCGCGAACAGCATGGCGAACCAGGCGATGTTCGAGAACTCGGGGCGTGCATCGGCACCGCCGAGGCGCACGCTGCCGTAGGGCGTCACCATCAAAAAAATACAGAACAGCACGAAGAAATTGGCCAGCGAGGCCATGAGCCAGCCAGCCTCGCGGGTGATGAATCCGAGCGCGGTGTCAAAGACTGCGGCGGCAGGCTTCGGAAAAGCGATGACGAGTGCGACGATGAGCACAATCACCGATGCCGCAACCGGAAACACTACCCGGTGCACATCGAAGCCGAGCCACCGCAGGTTGTGTTCGCCGGTCCGATGCTCGCTGCGATAACTCGACATGCGGGTCTCAGCCTTGCCTGTCCTGACTGCGCTGGTCTTCGAGCAGCATCTCCACGCCCTTCTCGGCCACCATCACCGTTGGCGCATTGGTGTTGCCCGAGGTGACGGTCGGAAAGACCGAAGCATCAATGATGCGCAGGCCCTCGAGTCCGTGGACTCGCAAGCGCGAATCGACCACGGAGTCGCGCGGATCACTGCCCATGCGACAGGTGCAGGTCGGGTGATAGACGGTGTCGGCGCGTCGACGGAAATCGTCGAGCAGTTCGTCATCGGTCACGACCTGGGGGCCGGGATAAAGCTCTTCGGTGATGATGTCGGCAAGCGGTCGTGTGGCGGCAATTTGTCGCAGCAAGCGACAGCCCATGCGCGCTTCCTCGAGATCACGCTCGGTGGACAAATAATTCGGTTTGATGGTCGGCGCCACGCGCGGGTCGATGGAACTGACATGCAACTCGCCGCGACTCGTCGGCCGACAAGAATTGAACGAAATCAGAAACGCCGAGAACGGATCGGGATTGAGAATCTTGCGATCGGACAGCGGTGTGCGCGTGTAGCTCACGGGATTGAAGTAGAGCTGCAGGTTGGGCACAGGCTGCGCAGGGTCGCTGCGGATGAACCCGCCGCCGCTATTCACGCTCATGGCGAGCGGACCGCGGCGCGTCAGGACATAGCGCAAGGCCGCACGCACCTTGCCGAAGAAAGGCCCGAGTTGATCATTGAGCGTCGGTACGGTCGAGCCGTAGAAATAGCTGACGGCGAGATGATCTTGCAGGTGGCGACCGACCGCAGGACTGTCCTGCAGCGTTTCGATGCCCAGCGCCTGCAGTCGCGCGCCATCGCCCACCCCCGACAGCTGCAGCAACTGCGGGGTGTTGATGGCGCCGGCAGACAGCACCACTTGACGCCGGGCAGTCACCTCGACTTCGCGATTTGCCTGCAGATAACGCACGCCAACCGCTCGCTTGTCTTTGAACACGATACGCGAGGCGAGCACGTGCTTGCGCACCGCAAGATTGCTGCGCTGCCGCGCGCGCCGCAAATGCTCGTTGGCACTCGAAGAACGCAGGCCGTTGAGAGTGTTGATCTGATAGATGCCGATACCCTCGCTCTGTGCGCCGTTGACATCGGGCGTGCGCGCAAAACCGAGCGCCCCGCAGGAGGCAAGGTAGCGATCGCAGAGCGGGTGCACGTCGCGCGACACGTCACTGACGTGAATCGGACCGCCGCGCCCGTGATACGCAGGGTCGCCGTCATCATGATCTTCGGCACGCATGAAATACGGCAAGACCTCGTCATAGCCCCAACCGGGGTTGCCGAGATCACGCCAGTCGTCGAAATCGTGACGCAGGCCGCGCATGTAAACCATGGCGTTGATCGAACCCGAGCCCCCCAAAACTTTGCCGCGTGGCCAAAAGCTGCGTCGACCGTTGAGCCCGGCATCGGGCTCGGTCTCGTACAGCCAATTCACGCTTTTGGCGAACAACAAACGCGCGTAGCCGATCGGTAGCTGGACATAGGGCCGCAGATCGCTGCCCCCCGCTTCGAGCAACAGCACACTCGCAGCGGTCTCAAGCGCGAGTCGGCTGGCTACCACACAACCTGCGGTACCACCGCCCACGACGATGTAGTCAAAAATTTCCTGCGTCATCAAGCTTCCCGCGTCATCGCCAATCTCAACCCACCGACGGCTGCTGCGTCATCTCGAGATGCAGCATCTGCCCTCGATAAGGATTGGCCCGCGCGACCTCTTCGTTG
>JBJTAV010000053.1:0-2927 GCA_046091005.1 Gammaproteobacteria bacterium
CATCATGTTGAGCGCAGCTTTGCTCGCCGCATAGGCCATCGACGAGGCGATGCCGGTCACACCGCCGATCGAAGAATTGTTGACGATGGCGCCACGACCCTGCTTTTTCATCTGCGGCGCGACCGCACGCACCATCTGATACGCGCCGACGACATTCACTTTGTAGATGCCAAGAAAATCTTCGGCACTCAGGCCATCAAGATTTTCGTAAGGGTTGAATTTGGTTTTGGCGGCGTTGTTGATCAGATAGTCGATGCGGCCCCATTTTTCGATGGCCGCCTGCGCCATCCCCTGACAGGCACTGTCCTCGGACACGTCGCCACGATAGACGATGGTTTCGGCGCCGTGCGCTGCACAGGCCTTGGCGGTGTCGTGAGCCTCGGTTTCGCTGCGGGTGTAGTTGATGAGCACGTTGCAGCCGCGCTCGGCGAGCATGATGGCGGCTGCGGCGCCGACCCCGGTGGCCGAGCCGGTGATGATGGCGACCTTGCGGGTAGAGGCAGACATGGTGACTCCGAGCGGCTTAGGTAATTGCCACGCATCATGCCGAGTTGCTCGGAGCCGGGCGCGCGCCACGCCCTCGCATGTCCGACGTAAGGTCAAAATTCGTATGTCGGGGCTCTGGGTCTGGCTTGGGGCCGTCCCCGACGTTAGGCTTCAAGGCTCGGTGGTTCGGTCGTGTCGACGCACAAGGGGGTAATCATGGCGTTCAAGGACATGCGCGAGTTTCTCGCAGCGCTCGAAAAGGACGGGCAGCTGAAGCACGTCGACGTGCCGCTCAATGGTCGCCGCGACACCAACGAGCTGCAGGCCCTCATGCACTACGTATGCAGCAAAGACGGCCCGGCGTTGATGCTCAACAATGTCGACGCGGTCAACACCAAAGATGTACCGATTCTGTTCAACCCATTCGGTACCCGCGAACGCACCGCCATGACTATCGGTTTTCGCGAGTGGCGCGAGGCCAAGCTGCATCACTCCGAGGTATTGGCAGATCCGGCGCGCTGGCATGCGCCCAAAGTCGTCGACAAATCACAGGCGCCCTGCAAAGAAGTCATCATCAAAGGTGACGACGTCGCCCTCGACAAACAGATTCCGCATGTCTGGTTCGGCAAAGAAGGGCCCGCGTACATCACCAATGCGATGACCTTCTCGAAAGATCCCGAAAACGGTACGGGTCGCAACTGCGGCTGGTATCGCTTCACGCAATTTTTGGACGCCACGCATCCGCAAGGCGGCAGCTACAAGCCCGAGCGCGCCAAGACCGACCTTGCCGCATTTTATTGGTGGAATCCGCCGTTCTCCGATATCGGCCGGCATACCTTCAAAGCCTCGCAGATGGGCAAGCGGCTCGAGGTGGCCATCGCCGGTGTGTGCGATCCCGCCCTGCATCTGGCTTCGGCCACCGGCGTGCCTTTCAACGTCGATGAAACCGCCTTCGCGGGCGGTCTGCGCGGCTCACCCGTGGAGATGGTGCGCTGCGAGACGGTCGATCTCGAAGTGCCGGCGAGCGCCGAGTGGGTGCTCGAAGGCGAAGTGCACACCGACGAACTCGAAGCCATCGGCTGGCACTCGAACCCGGTCGGCTATTACGACCGTGTGCAGGTCTTCCCGATCGTGCGCATCAAGTGCATCACGCATCGCAAAAATCCGATCTGGCACGCCACCATGGAAATGGTGCCGCCTTTCGATCACAACTACATCGCGCTGCTGCCGGTCGAGGGCGAGGTGCTCTCGGATCTGCGCAAGAAAATTCCTGAAGTGCATGACGTCGCGGTCACGCCCAACATGTGTTACGTCGTGCAGCTATCGGTCGATGGCTGGCGCAAGCCCCATCCCAACTTCGGCAAATATGTCATCCACGCGGTCTGGGGCTCTGCCGGTCGCTGGGGTCGTACGGCGAAACTCGTTATCGTCGTGGGCCCCGATGTCGATCCCTACGATCTCAAACAGGTCGAGTGGGCGATGATGACGCGTTGGCAGCCGGTCAAAGATTCCATCATTCAGCCCGATGGCATCCCGATGATTCTCGATCCCTCCTGCGAAAAATCACCGCAGTTCGGCGCTTTCCGCTCCGACCAAATGGGCATCGATGCGACCATCAAAATTCCCGAGCGCTTCACCGAGTATCCGGAAGTGTCGCAGGCGGATCCCGCGCAGGTCGCGGCCATCGCCCAGAAACTCGCTGGTATCGTTTGAGGCGGGTCGGCGCCAAGGGCTCGGCCCGCGAAGAGCTCTTCGATCGCGAGTATTACCGTCGTTTTTATCGCGACGGGCGTACCTCGGTGACCTCACGCACCGAGATGGCGGCGCGTGCGCAGCTTATCGCGGCCTACACCAAACATATTGGTTGCCCGGTGTCGAGCATGCTCGATGCCGGTTGCGGGCTCGGGCTGATGCGCGAACCTTTGTTGCGAGCGCTGCCAGGGGCGACTTATGTCGGGCTCGAATATAGTGAATATCTTTGTCAGCGCTATGGCTGGATACAGGGCAGTGTTGCCGACTTCAAAAGTCGACAGTCGTTCGACCTCGTCGTCTGCTTCGACGTGCTGCAATATCTCGATGACGACGACGCTGCCCGCGCCATCCGCAATCTCGCGCGACTATGTCATGGCGTGCTGTTCTTCAGCGCCTTGACGCGCCGCGACTGGCGCGAGAACGCCGACCAATCGCGCACCGACCGACGAGTAATCATGCGCACAGGCCGCTGGTACGGCGATCGTCTCGCCCGTCATTTTCGCCAGATCGGCGCCGGCTTCTGGATTCGTCGCGGCGCGCCGCTCGTCACCTGGGAGCTCGAAAGCGCAGTCTGAGCGGGCGCGCCGTGTTCAGGGCAGACCGCCGTCAGAGCAGTGCTCCTGATGAGTCAGGCTGTGTGCCACGGGCGATTTGCCGCGGTTCGTGACCTGCCGGCGGAATCAGCTTGT
>JBJTAV010000054.1:0-5895 GCA_046091005.1 Gammaproteobacteria bacterium
GCTCTGCATGGCCTTGGTGCCGCTTGTCGTGGGCGGGCTCAAAACCCTCACCAATGTCGATTGTCCCTGGGATGTCGCGGGCTTTGGGGGTACGCGGCCGTACGTCGAGTGGTATCTGCCTCGACCTGATGGGTTGCCCCACGCCGCGTGCTTTCCGGGCGCGCACTCGTCTTCGGCGTTCGCCTTGTTTGCGCTCTATTTTCTTTGGAGGGACCCGTACCCGCAGCGTGCGCAGGTGGCGCTGGTCGGGGTGCTTGTGCTTGGCGGGCTGTTTTCGCTCGCCCAGCAGTCACGCGGAGCACATTTTTTGTCGCATGATCTGGCTTCGGCACTGATTGCGTGGTTGATGTGCTTTGGGTTCTATCTGAAATTCTTTGAAGGTGAGAATAAGCGGCATGCACCGCATGATTGACTCGCGCGCAAGATCGATCAACGTGCTGCGATTTGCGTTGCTTGCCGCTGCCGCTCTGCTCGCGTTGTTGCCGCCGCCCGCATCGGCTTCCGGCGTTCGCTCGCTTTTGACGGCTCGCAACGATGCTCTCGAGCAGAACCGTCCGGCCGATGTTCCGGATGACGCTACGCTCGAGTCAGCAGGCGCAAAGATCGGCAAAGTCACCATACGTGGATTCGACGTATTCGACACTGCACGTGCGGACGAGAATAACTACCTGTTCCGCGCCGCCAATCGACTACATATCAATACGCGCGAATCGACCATCGTGAATCGTCTGTTGTTCAAGGAGGGCGATGTCTACCAGGGTCGGCTGCTCGAGGAGAGCGAGCGATTACTGCGCGACACCCGCTATCTCTATGACGCCGCCGTACGTCCGATACGCTATGCCGATGGGGTGGTCGATGTTGAAGTCGTGACTCGCGATGTGTGGACGCTGAATCCGGGCGTCTCGTTTGGTCGCAAGGGTGGCAAAAGCACTTCGGGTATCGAGCTCGAGGAGCTGAACCTTCTCGGCCGTGGCTCGCAGATCAACGTCAAGCAATTGAACGAGGTCGAGCGCGATATCACTTCGGTACGATTCGTCGATCGACAACTTGGTAGTACCTGGTGGGCGCTGGAGGCCGAGTACTCCGACTTCAGCGATGGCGGCGCCAAGCGCTTTTCTTTGGAGCAGCCCTTTTACGCGCTTGATACTCATCGTGCAGGCGGTGTCTCATTCTTTGACACCACCCGGATCGATTCACGCTATGACCTTGGTGAACGGGCCGCCGAGTATGGCACCGAGCAGCGACTGCAAAATGCGTGGTTTGGTTTCTCCGAGGGACTGAAAGGGAATTTCGTGACCCGTTGGACAGTGGGGGTCACCAGCGACGAGTGGCGTTTTTCCAAAGTCCCGGGCAGTACCTTCAAGAGCGTGTTGCCCCCCGATCGCAAACTCGTTTATCCCTGGGCTGCTGTCGAGTGGGTCGAAAATGATTTTCGCGCTGTGCGCAACCGTGACCAGATCGAGCGCACCGAGGATTTCCAATATGGTTTGAATGCCGCGTTGGGTATCGGTTATGCGACCACGGGTCTGGGTGCCGATCGCAATGCGCTGGTGTTCAACTCGCGCGCCAGCACGGGCTTCGAGTTGAGCGGCAAGCGCAGCTTGCTGCTCGCCGGCTCGCTCAATGGACGCTATGAAGAGGGCAATTTCGTCGACACTTTATTGAGTGCCTCGGCGCGTTATTACCATCGTCAGTCCGAGCGACGTCTTTTCTTTGCGGGGCTGTCGGTGGATGCCGGCGAAAAACTCGACACGAATCGCGAGCTGATGCTGGGCGGCGACACCGGCCTGCGTGGCTATCCGCTGCGTTATCAGGGTGGACAAGGCCGATGGTTGTTGACGCTCGAGCAGCGAGCTTTCACCGACTGGTATCCGTTTCGACTCGTACACGTCGGCGCTGCGGCATTCGTTGACGTCGGCGGTACCTGGGGACGCGACCCCTATGCGAGCAAGACACACGAAATCCTCGGGGATGTCGGCGTGGGTTTGCGGCTCGGGAATAGCCGTTCTGCACTTGGAAATGTGTTACATATCGATCTGGCTTTTCCGGTGAACGGCGACAAGTCATTGAAGAGCATGCAGGTCATCGTCGAGACCAAGCGCAGCTTCTAGCCGACCCTTCATGAAGTTCAAGTTCCCGCGACTGCAGTTCCATTCCACGACGCTGACCGCATGGTCTGCGCTCTGGTGTTTGATCGCCCTCAATGTGCCGTTCTGGACTCGAGTGCTCGAGATTCGCCCCGCCGCATCGTTAGCCGATGTGATGTATCTCGCCTCATTCGGTCTGTTGGCATTTTTGATCATCAACATATTCTTGTTGCCGCTGACGTTGTTGCGACCCCTCGCTCGTCCATTGCTTGCGATTGCGTTGTTAGTCGCGGGACTCGCCGCCTATTTTGTTGACGCCTACGGCGTGCGCATCGACAAAGTGATGATTCGCAACGTATTCGAAACCGATGGGGTCGAAGCGGGCGAGCTCGTCAACGTCAACCTTCTCGTTTACGTGGGTTTGCTTGGCGTATTGCCCGCTTTGTTGGTGATGCGGGTTGGGCTCATCGTCGCGAGCTGGCGACGAGAACTCGCTCACCGTGGCGCAGCTCTCGGACTGACGGTGCTGGGCATAGGCGTGATTGCAGCCTTTTTCTATCAGGATCATGCCTCGACGCTGCGCAATAATCGCGAGCTTCGGCATCTCCTGGTGCCGGTCAATTACCTGGCGGGTCTTGGCAGCTACGTGGGTGAGATCACCAAGCCCGAACTTTCCTACGAGGCCATCGGCAGCGACGCCAAGCCCGGTGCGGTTTGGCAGCAAGCGAATGCCTCGCGTCCTTTGATCGTGGTGTTGGTGGTGGGCGAAACTGCGCGGGCCGCCAATTTCGGACTCAACGGCTACGCTCGACAGACGACACCCGAACTTGCGCGAATTCCGCAGCTCGTCAATTTCACGAATGTCTCGTCTTGCGGCACGTCGACGGCGATCTCCGTGCCCTGCATGTTCTCTGATCTCGGTCGTGGGGGCTTCTCCGCCGAAAAAGCCCGTGCGCGAGACAATCTCATCGACATCGTCTCCAAGGCGGGTTTCGACGTCCACTGGTTCGGCAACAACACGAACTGCAAAGGCGTGTGTCGCGCGGTGCCGGAGATCAGGGCGCTACGCGAGGAGCATCCACAGTTTTGTGTCGGCGACAGTCCGTGCATGGACGGTGCCATATTCGGATTGTTCGAAAAAACCTTGATGCAACCGGCGGGCCGACGCCTCGTTGTGATGCACATGCTCGGCAGTCATGGACCGGGCTATCACTTGCGCTACCCGCGAGAGTTCGAGCGTTTCACCCCGGTGTGCCGCGAGACCGATTTTTCCAAGTGTCCGGTGAGCGATATCGTCAACGCCTACGACAACACGGTGCTCTACACCGATCATCTTTTGGCGAGTACGGTGCGCTCTCTTGAGGCGCTCGCCGATCGCGCGGATACGGCGCTGCTGTACGTGTCGGACCACGGTGAATCGCTCGGCGAAAATGGAATTTTTTTGCACGCACTGCCTTACGCCATTGCGCCCGAGGTGCAGACCCGTGTCCCGATGGTGTTCTGGGCTTCGAACGGATTTCTCGACCGTATGGGTCTCGACGGCGGCTGTCTGCAGGCTGAACGTGGACGACCGTTCTCCCACGACAACATCTTTCACTCCGTGCTAAGTTTGCTGCAGGTCGACACTGCTGCTCGCAAATCTGCGCTCGACCTGTTCGCAAGCTGTCGAAATACACCAATCAGATCAGAGGGAGTGTCACCATGACCGAAGAAATCAAGCCCGCAGGCGTTCACAGTCGCCGCGATTTCATTGCTGCTTCGGGAACGGTGGTGGCAGGCGCAGCCGGAACTTTGGCGATGTCGTCGGGCGCTGACGCGGCAACCTCGAAATCATCATCGCGTCCGCGGATGTCAAACGATGCACTGCGTGCGCTCTTCAAAGATCCAGTCTGGAACCGCGAAACCACAGCGCGTATCGAGGGTGACACGGCACCCGGCAAGTATGTCAACGGTTACGTCACTGGCATGGTGCAGGGCGTGCGTGACGGCGAAGCGGTTCGTCCTTTGTTTGGTTTCGAGGTGTTTTCGTCGATTCGCGTAGTCAAGCAGCCGAACGATTCTTATCAGCGCATGTGTCGCGAACTGATTTTCTATCGCGATCTCAAGACCGGCGAACTGATGGACAGCTGGCTCAACCCGTACACCAACGAAGAAGTTCGCGTGGTCGATGTGGCCAACGATCCGTTCAACTATGTGATCTCCGACTATTACCCCGACCCGCCGAGCTATGGCGGCCTCAATGCCGTGAAGCCACCGCGTCGACCCTTCCTGCGTGACTGGGCTTTGCTCAACGATGACACCGTCATCATGCAGAGCGACATCCATCTCTATTACCGCAATGCACTCGATCCTGCCGTGTGGCAGCGAGAGTCCTCGGGTCCGATGAACCGCGTATCCGAAATGTTCCGCTATCAGATCCGTCGCGACGATCTCGAAAATCCCGCGCTGACTCATCTGCCGCACACTGGCGTGTGGAATCGCGTGACTCCGTGGTTGCCGTGGATGTTGATGGGGCAGACACCGGGCCACATTCTCTACGCCGGCTCGTTCACCACGGTGCCCAGCGTGAATGCCGTACCGCCTGCAGTAGCGAAGCGCGTGCTCGAGCGGTTCCCGCAATACCAAGTGGCTCCCGAGAAGTGGGTTGACCCCAGTCTTTCCAGCCTCGAGAACTATGCGCGTACGCAGAAACCGGCGCCGGTCAAAAAATAAGCGTAATCGGGTTTTGATGGCGCGCCCGGCGAGATTCGAACTCACGACCCCTGCCTTCGGAGGGATGAAAAACCAGTCTACTGCTGTGTACCAAAGATAAAAAAGCCCGGGAAAAATAGGATTTTTATCTGCCACTGACTACGGTTGTGCACTATAGTTTTCCGTACAATTTCCGTATGGAGAGCTAAATGGATGTTTCCAAAGCGACGGACAGAAGGCGACTACCTTCGCGGCGTGAACCATACTGGCGGCGTGTGAGGCGCGGGTGTTACATAGGGTATCGCGCTGGCTCAAGCACTTGGATTGCAAGAGTAAGGTCCCGTCAAGGAGGACAGCATTACAAGGCTTTAGGTGACGCTAACACTTTAACTTTTGATCAAGCAGTTCAATCGGCTGATGCTTGGTTCACTCAGCTGGCCAGTCATGCAACTCGCGCGCCCAAGAGGGGAACCGTTTCCGACGCGTTGACCGCCTATGTCGATTGGCTCGAAGACAACGGACGCCAAAGCACCAGTAAAGATGCGAGCGGGCGTTTTAAATTACTGGTGAATCAAGACCCGATTTCCAGTGAACGCCTTGTGGATCTAACCCGAGAGGATCTCGGTAACTGGCGAAATAGGATAAAGAATGGACGGACGCCTCGGACTGTTAATCGTCATGTTAGGGCTGTCGTTGCAGCACTAAACCAATCTCTTCGTTTAGGGTTCACGGGCAACCCAGTAGCGTGGCGCCTAGATCCATTGTGTGACGCTGACGACCGTCCAGCCGGCGCGGTGTTTCTGGACGCTGCGCAGCGCCAACTGCTGATTTCTGTGGCACCGCCACGGTTGGGGACAGTTATGCGTGTTTTGAGTGAATCCGGTGCGCGTCCGGGCGATATTGCGAAGGGGCAGGTTAGAGACTTCGATCCGCGCTCTGGAACGCTGACTCTTACTCATAAAAAAGGGAGGCCGGTGAGAGTACGAACGCGAGTGGTCATTCTCCCAGAGAATTCAGTTGCGTTCTTCAATGACTTAGTTCGAGAAAGACAGCCGAATGCCCCGCTTTGCCCTAGTGCTACCAACGGGTTTTTGGATCGACATTCATGGGCCAAACT
>JBJTAV010000055.1:0-6022 GCA_046091005.1 Gammaproteobacteria bacterium
CATCACCCAGGTGACGGTTGCGGCGGCTGCGAGCCGTGCCTTCGGCACACTGGTCGACAGCAGCACCAACATGTTGGTCCCACAGGCACCTACACCGATGCCGATGGCAAGGAAGGCGAGCACGGCACACGCAATGCCCAACCATAACTGCGCCGGCATCATCGCTGTGGCAAGCGCGGCACCTACCGCGCCCAAACCGAGTACCACCATGCCGCCGATGATCCACGGCGTGCGCCTGCCGCCCATATCGCTGCCATAGCCGAGCCGCGGTCGCAGCACTTGCACAAAGTAATGCAGCGCCACCAGAAATCCGGGCAACATCGCCGGCAAGGCAAGCTCCACGACCAGCACGCGATTGAGCGTCGAGGTGGTAATCACCACCACCGCACCGATTGCGGCCTGTACCAGTCCGAGCCGAAAAATTCCGAACCAGCCGATATCAGTCATCGTCGAAGAATTGATCATCATCGTGTCTCCGCCGTAGTCGCGCTCGCGGCTCAAGGCAGTCCGCGCACCGCCAGCGCACTTACCATCATGCCGAGCACATAGAGCGGCACGCCGAGCGCGTTGTACCAAACGTCGAGTTCCGTGGGTCGTCGCAGCAATCGAGCCATCATCAACAACTGACCGACAAGCAGGATCGCGATGATTCCTGCATAGAGCGGCAACGACCAAAGCAACAACAAAGAAATCACTGCAAGCTGCGCAAGCACCATGACAAGGCAAGCGACGCGCGCGGCACCATCAACACCGAGCCGTACCGGCAGCGAACCGACACCCATGCGCCGATCGCCCTGCACCGACTTGAAATCATTGAGTGTCATGATGCCGTGGGCACCGAAACTGTAGAGAATCGCCAAGGCAAAGATTTCGCTTCGTGGCAGCGTGCTGGTCATGACTGCCGCTGCGGTCAGCCATGGCACACCCTCGTAGCAAATGGCGACGGCGCTATTGCCCCACCAACCGTTGCGCTTCAGACGAAACGGCGGTGCGCTGTAAGCCCAAGCCAGTGCCATCCCGATTAGCGCTGCGGCAAACACCCAAGTCCCGAGCATCGCGGCCACCGCGAGTGACACGCAGGTCCAAACCATCGCGATGTAGAGACCGGAGCGGCCCGGCAAACGCCCCGAGGGAATGGGACGACGCGGCTCATTGATGGCATCGACGTGGCGATCGAACCAATCGTTGACGGCCTGACTGGTGCCACAAATGAGGGGCCCGGCGAGAAGCACGCCGGACATGATCAGCGGCCAGTGGCCCTCGGGAACCGCTCCCGAAGAAACGATGCCGCAAAGAAATGCCCACATCGGCGGAAACCAGGTAACCGGCTTGAGCAGCTCCAGCATGGCGGGCCATGCGGGACGCCGCGCCGTCGGAAGCCTGCTTGCGGGCCGTGCCATGACTGCAAAATAGCTATGACACTCTTTGGTGTCAATTAAAGATTACACCGCAACCAGACTCGTGCGGCGGAGCGCGGGACTAGCCGCGCGTCACCGTCAAGACTCGGCCTTGCCGTCGAGGTCGCCAAGCCCATATCGACGCAGCTTCACGTACAGGCTTTGCCGGGAAAGACCAAGCATTTCGGCCGCTGAGGCCCGGTTGTCGCGGGTGAGTTCAAGCGCCGCCTCGATACAGAGCCGCTCGATCACATCGGTGGTTTCTCGCACCAGCCCCTTCAGCGATACCCGGCCCACGAGCTCGGTGAGCTGCTCGACCGAACGGGGAAGTTCGCGGCCAGGCCGAGCCTCGCTGGCCCGCCGCCGATCGACGTTGCGAATGGAGAAACCGACACAAGGGTCGGCACCCTCATCGATCGCGACCGCCGAGATCTCGACGTCGGTCACCGCGCCGTACTCACCGCGCAGGGTGGTGGCGAACAAGCGCACCGTGCCGTGCTGCTTGAGGTTGGCAACCAGCACCCCAAGATCGACCCCGGGACGGCCGAGCCAGCGCTCGAGGGACTCGTTGCGCACCTGCTCGTCGGTGGCGAGCTGCACCAGATCGAGAAACGCTCGATTGCTGGTGATGATTCGCCCATCACTCGCCGTGACCACGATCGCATCTGGCAGACGCTGCGCAACCTCGGCGAGAGTGGCCGGACCCGCAGACGCTGCTGCGCGAGTTGCCACATCGCCCAAGGGCTCGAGCCTGAGCAGCGCATGCGAGGCATTTTCGTGGCGGAACAGAACGCCATTCAGTCGAAAATCACGGGTCGCGCCGTTCGGACGCAAGCGCAACGGCTCCGCCCTGCCCGCAGTCCGCAGGCCCGCGAGCCATTCACCCACAAGCCGACTCGTCTGCGCATTGAAACTGTCACCCAGGGCGCGCCCAGCGAGACGCTTGGGGTCATCGCCCAACAAACGCCCTGCCGCAGGGTTGGCTTCGACAATTTTTTGAGTGCTCGCGTCGACGGTGAGCACGGCGTCGCCAATCGACTGCAGCAATAATCGATAACGGGTTTCGGCAAGTCGCAGCTTCGCGTAATCGCGCTCGAGTGACTGCTCGGCCTCGATCAGTCGCTGCTGCAGCGCGGCCACGGCACGCAGGTCGCGCCCCTGCGCGAGGCATCGGCCTTCGTCATCAAGCGGTGACAAGGCATAGACAATGGGCGCCGTGCGGCCATCGGCCAGCGGATGGTTGACCTGCCGCGCCCGTACTTGCCCCGCCGACAGATCGCGCAACAGCATCTCGATCTTGGGCTGGCTGTCTTTCGTGACCACATCGAGCAAAGATTTGCCGACCCAGTTGCCATCAAGCTCGGCCAGCAGTTCAGCGTTCGGGATTGCGACGTCGCGAATGACGCCGCGACGGTCGAGGATGAGTGCAATATCTGCGGAAGAAACAATTAGACCAGCCACCGTCTCGGCATCGAGTCCGGTGAGGGCCTTCCTTGGCGCCTTGAAATTTTTCACATTGTGACCGTGTCAGTTCCTACGACCCAGTAACTCCAGCAAATATTCCGCTTGCGCGACGGCCTCGCGGCCGTCGTTAGCTGTGGCATCAGCGCCGACCTTGACGGCCCGCTGCGCATGTCCGACGAATGGCAATCCGCCCACCATCACGCGTACGTCGCGATTGAGCGAGGCACGACGTGTCTTGCGGATCAGCGCCGTCAGCGCCGGCAGTTGCTCGGCGGTGCTGATCGAAAAGCCGATCACCGCAAACCACTCCCTGCGAACCACCGTAAGAATTTCGCCAGCCTGGGCGCCGGGGGCATCCCAGACGTCCCAACCGGCCCGGCGCAGAAACTCGCCAACGAGTTGAGAGCCGAAAACATGCTGCTCGCCAGGCAGCGCAACGAAGAGCGCACGGCGACTAATTTTTGAAGTCGGCCGCGACGTCTCGACATTGGCCTCGCTCAGTTGGTGCGCGAGATCCCGCAGTGTTTGCAGTCCGAGCGTGACTTCGACGAAATCGCTGCTCTCGTCTTCCCAGCGCACGCCGAGGTGACGCGCCACCGGAGCCAAGAGCTCGAGATAGATGGTCTCGGTGTTCATGCCGAGCGTCTGCAGGTCGCGCAGATAGGCGAGCGCCTCGACGTTGCTGCCACGCAGCACGATCCGCGCCAGCTCAAAGATTTCGGTGGACCCGGGCCGCAAGGGGCTCGAGAGGTCATCGCAGCGATTACCGTCGGCCACGGCGCGATGCGCCAAAATGAGCCGCGGGATCACCTCGCCTTCGATGGTGCGCAGCAGGGCCGAGTAGCCGTCCTCGGTTTCGCGATCAGAGTAAGAGTCCGTCATCGAGTCAACCTCGCCCGACGGCTCGGCAGCATGCCGAGGCCACGAAGGGTTCCGCGACGACTTCCGTGTACCAGTGGAGAGGGTCTGGCTTCCCGCAGGTCAACCCCCGGATACGTCGCAGAATGACACATATATAAGTCCCATGGCTACCTGTCAATATTTCTAGACGTAAATTCAGATTGACAGTTTGCGCCCCCTTCTCTAGATTCGAGCCGACACTTCTATTACTAGGCGCGAGCACGCCCATGTCGGATGTCACGCCGGCCTCCGCCGGTCACCTGCTCTACACCCCCGAGGAACGGCTCCGTCGGGACGGCTCTCCATGGACCATCGTCCAAGGGGTGCTTGCACCCCTGCAGCTGCTCGCCTTCCTGGTCAGCCTGTGGCTCGTGGTCTCCTTCTTGCACACCGGCGAGGGCGCCGAGGCGGCGACCCTCTCGGTGATCGTCAAAACCGGATTCCTCTACGCAATCATGGTCACCGGCGCGATCTGGGAAAAAGAAGTCTTCGGCGTCTGGCTATTCGCGCGACCTTTTTTTTGGGAAGACGTGGTCAGCATGGCGGTGATCGCCTTGCACAGCGCCTATCTTTACGCCTGGCTGACGGGTGCACTTGGCCTTCGCGAACAGATGTGGCTTGCGCTGGTGGCCTATGCCAGCTACGTCGTCAACGCCCTGCAATTCTTTTACAAGCTGCGGATGGCGCGACGCGAGGCCCATCGCGCCTCGGCCATCGCACCGACTCGTGGCGATGGCGAGTGGGTGACCTCACCATGAAGTGCGCGCCATGAAGATCCGTCGCTTGCGATATGACTCGCGTTTTCTGCCTTTCGCCGATGCGGCGAGTGCAGACCTGCCGCTCGCGAGACTGCTGCGCCTATCGCTCTTTCAGGTGTCGGTGGGCATCGCCCTCGCTTTGCTCAACGGTACGCTCAATCGGGTGATGATCGTCGAGCTCAACGTGCCCGCCTGGCTGGTCGCCACCATGATCGGCTTGCCGCTGCTGTTTGCACCGCTACGCGCCTTCATGGGGTTCCATTCCGATCAGCACCGCTCAGTGCTCGGCTGGCGACGCGTGCCCTACATCTGGTTCGGTACGCTTATGCAGTACGGCGGCCTCGCCATCATGCCCTTCGCGCTGCTGGTTTTGAGTGGCGAGGGTCGCGGCCCCGCCGAGGTGGGTCAGGTCGGCGCCGCCATCGCGTTTTTATTGGTCGGCGCAGGTCTGCACTCGACGCAGACCGCGGGCCTTGCGCTCGCCACCGATCTCGCGCCGACTGAAACGCGACCGCGCGTGGTCGCCTTGATGTACGTGATGCTGCTACTCGGCATGGTGGGCTCATCGATCGCCTTTGGCTGGCTGCTGAGCGGCGAGTTCTCGCCACTACGACTGATCCAGACGATTCAGGGCGCGGCGGTCGTGACCTTCATGCTCAATGTTATCGCGCTCTGGAAGCAGGAACCGCGTGATCTGACCCGTTTGCAGCAACCGGCGACACGCTCAAAGTTTGGCGCTGCCTGGCGCAATTTCACCGCGCCGCCGAGCACACGAAGATTGCTGGCCGCGTTGGGCTTCGGCACCGCAGCGTTCAGCATGCAGGACGTGCTGCTCGAACCTTACGGCGGGCAGATCCTGCACATGCAAGTCGGTGCGACGAGCCAACTGACTGCGCTCTCGGCAGTTGGCGCTCTGGTTGCCTTCGGTCTGGCTGCCCGCTCATTGCGTCGCGGCGCGGAACCCCTGCGCGTTGCCTCAGTCGGTGCGCTCATCGGCGTACTCGCCTTTGCAGCCGTTGTTTTCGCCGAGCCGATGGGCTCTGCGCTGCTGTTCCGCATCGGCGCTGTATTGATAGGGTTTGGTGGCGGTCTGTTCTCGGTAGGGACCTTGCTCGCGGCCATGGCTCTGCAAAAAGCGGATAACGGTCTGGCCCTTGGCGCCTGGGGCGCCGTTCAGGCAACGGCCGCCGGCTTGTCGATCGCCCTCGGCGGTGCGTTCTGCAATCTCATCGGCGAGCTCGCCGTGCAAGGTCAGATGGGCCCAGCCCTCGCCTCGCCCGCTACCGGATATCTCTTCGTCTATCACTTTGAAATCGCTCTGCTGTTTGCCGCCTTGGTCGCCGTCGGGCCCCTGGCACGCAGACGCGGCCAAAGAAATACGGACGAAGCAGGTGAACAGCGACTCGGGCTCGCAGAGCTGCCCGGTTGAATGAACAAGTTGAATTTTGACGAGGCAAGTCGAGCCGGTTGAGGCTTCAAGGAGGACGACATCATGGAGAGCAA
>JBJTAV010000056.1:0-3851 GCA_046091005.1 Gammaproteobacteria bacterium
CCCGGTCGACGTCCTAATTCCCACAAGCCCAAAAGGAGTTAACGGTGGGCAGTCCCATTGGACGATACGAAAGTGATTTACGCCGCTACCGTAGTGATGCGCGGCACCGACCGTGGCTGGATGACGATTGCTCTGATGCGACATAAAAATGTCAGATCAAGTCGTAGCTAGTGCACAAAAAAGGCCCGGCGTTGCCGCCGGGCCTTATTCAACGCGTCAAGGGATCTTTCGGTCAGAACTCGTAACGCACCGTCAGACGAGCGGATCGCGGCGCCTGCCACGCAAGCGGTAGCCCGTAATTCAAGCTGATTCGATTGCCCGACGCCGCTCCAGAGGTTTGGCGCGAGTAATCGCGAACTTCGTTTTCTTCGATGGGCTTTTGCGAGTTGAAGATGTTGAACACATCCAACTGGAAGCGCAGTTCGCCCGTTGTCGTCAGGTTTGTCGGTGCGTACGCCAGCTGCAGATCCACCTGCTTGGTCCAAGGCGTGCTCCCCGCGGAGCCACGCTGCGTCAACACCGTCTTGCCTTGATCGTTCAGACAATAGTAGGTCGAGGCTGTGTTGTAAGCGCCGGATCCGGCGTAGTCGTACACCGTGCTCGGAACGAAACCGATACAGCTTTTCGGACGACCTGAGAGTACAGATACGAGAAACCCGGCTGTCAACTCAGGCGTAACCCCGTAGTTACCGAAAAACTTGAGTACGTGGCGCCGATCATTCGGGAGCGGGCCATACGCACCGTCGTCGAAGGAACCGAAATCGAAGTCCTGAGTGATGCCAGCATCTTCTTGGTTTATCGTTGAGCTGACGTAGCCCTCGCCCGAACCGTCGCTCTTCGAGAGAACGTAGGAGCCACGGACACTCCAACGGCCATCCCATGGGCGCTCAAAGGTCAACTCGAGACCCTTGTATTCGCGCTGGTAAGCATCCAAACCAAAGTACTTAGCCGGTACCGTGTAAAGGGCGCGCTTGCCGTCACCCTTGACGTCGAGGCTCAACGTTACGTCTTTGCCCGGATTAATCAGAGCGCAGGCAAACTGATACGAATCGAAGGTTGCTGCGAACGGTTGCTTGGTATCTGCGACCCAACGATCAAGAGCCGTGTGATCACAAAAATCGTCCATGCCGGAATTGAGCTTGCGGTAGATGCCCTTCAACCCGATCGTCCAATTGTTATCAAAGGTGCGCTGCGCACCCAAGATAAACTCGTCTTGATTCATCGGGTCGAGGTTGACGTCTGCAATGATCGCCGGATCAGGCGTTTCACCACTACTCAAAAATACCGTCGGACCGAGCCGCGTCAGCCCTGATGGGATACCGCTGCTATTACGCGAGGTAAACAAGAAAAAGTCGTTGGTGAACAGCTCGGAACGAGTTGCTCGAATGTTGGTGTTCGATGCTACAGGGATGTAGTAGCGACCAATGCTCGCGAACAACTTCGTCGGCTGCTCGGTATCCATGTCGAGCGAGAACCCCAAACGCGGAGCGATCAGATTTTCTTTTTTGACGAAGCTGACGCCTTCGGCATTGCGGTTATCGAAGGTCTCTGAGCGAAGACCGCCGTACACCATCAAGCGATCATTCAACTGCCAAGTATCCTCGAGGTAGATTGCATTGTTGACAACCTCGAAAGCACCGGATGTGGTGTTGTAGAACCGTTGCCGTACGTACGTCGTATTGGGCGCTACGCGCACACCATTGACCGTGCCGCCTGCGGCGCCGGTTCGGAAATATCGGTAGTAAGTTCCACCGGAGTACGAGCTACCCGCGGCGACAGATTCGAAATTCTGGTAGTCCACGCCGCCCCGAATCGTGTGGTCACCGATCTTGTACTCGACATCGAAGCGACCGGCCACGCGCTCGTCGCGATCGTCTGGGGCAAAGGGATCTCGACCCGTCAGCGCGTTCTCGTTCCAACAACCGAGCGGCGTAAAATCGACGTCGTACACGGCGATACATTGCAGTGATGCCGTACGGCTGCCTTTGATATCACCGACCAGATCGGAAACCTTGCCGCCGCCAATCGAGACAGTCAGGTTGTCGGTCAGGTAGCCCGTGTATTTGGCAATGCCGGTCCACGCACCGCTGTAATACCAACTCTTTTTCGCCGCGCCAGAGTGAGAGGTCAAATAGTTTTGACCGGTTGGATTGGTATAGTCATCGAGGTTGGTACGCGTTTTGTTCCAGATGCCGGTCAGCTCGAACAGGTTCGAGTCATTAATCTGCCAATCGAGCTTCAAAAGTCCAGTCGGGGTATCGGATTCGCTCCTCGTGCTGCTATTGCGCCCGAAACTCGAGGTCTCCGACATCGGCTGCTCGATCATCGCAAAGAAAAATAGCCGATCTTGAATGATTGGACCCCCGAGGTGAGCGGTCAGCAGCGCACTCTCGCGCTTGCTCGCACGCTGGAAGGCCCAGTAGTTGCTGGCCAGCTCCGGCTCGCGATTCAGAACGTCGTGTCCCTTGCCGGATAATTCCGAGCTGGAGTAGGACAGCGACAATCCACCTTTGAATTCATTGGCGCCGCGACGAGTCACCAAACTGACGACACCGCCCAAAGATCGACCGTATTCCGCGCCGTAGCCACCCGCCTTCACCTGCTGTTGCGCGATCGCTTCAAACGGCAAATCCGCATACGAAAGGAAGTTTCTGATATTCGTAACGTCGAAACCGTTGATGTAGTAGGCGTTCTCTGCGACCGAAGCGCCGGCAAATGACGGCACGTTACCCGAGCCGAGTCCGACGTCACCGCGAATTACCGTGGGTGACAAAGCCGCGACCGTGTTGACGTTGAGGGCAACCGGCAAGGCCTGAATGCTCTCCTGCGAGAGCACGAAATTCGATTCACTGCTCTTGAAGTCGATGGGCTTGATGGCGTTGGCCACCACTTCCACAGTCGCAAGTAATTGCTCCTGATCGACGCGAGTCGCAGAGCCGATCGAAACCACGATCACGGTCGACTTGTCACCCGTGGTGACTGTGTACTTGCCAGGTGCCACGCGCGAAGCGGAGAAGTTTCCGTTGGCATCGGCCGTTACCGTTCGCGAGGCTCCGGTATCTTCGCTCTTGATCGTTACGGAACTGCCAGCGGCAACTTTCCCGTAGATCGAACCTTCGGACGCCTGCGAGTAGGCTTCCTGACTCCCTGGTCCGCCAAGTATCAAGGCGACCACTGCGGCGAGCGGTAAAAAACGCTTCGGCGATTGAGTTCCCACGATGTTTCTCCTCCCTCTAAACAAACAGGCTAAACAAACAGGTTCCAGAGGCCGTATTTTCTTCTAGCGGCTCAACTGATCCGCTTCAGATCTTATTGTGATGTTAACTCATTCTGTTCCGACAGGGTTTAAAGTCTGCGCCGCCACGATAATTTCAGTAAATATTAGGGGTTTCGAACTCCAAAGCCGTTGCAGAGGCAAATTTGTTGCTCGTGCAAACGGTGTCATTCAATGTACGAGATCGAGATCGCGCGCACCAATATCCACGCGCCCGGTAAGGGCTTTTAAATTTGCTTACCGAAGCATGCAGTAGATAGAGCGCGAACCGCGCCAGCTGACCCGACCCGGAGAAGTGGTTCCGCTTTTTCGGACAGGCGGATAGAGGGAGTGACTGGCCTGCTCTGTAGGGCGAAGATATCGCCCATTGCCGTGGCCGCTGCAGCTCCTCGCGCTCGGCGCTGCTCAGGCCGCCGTCACCCTGGCCCGTATCCCGCCCGTCCTGCTTGATCCAACTGCCGATCGTCATCGCCGATACGCCGAACTCTCTCGAAAGCGAAGCGGGCGTGCGGCCTGACCGAGCCAGCGCCACCATCTGCCGCTTGACCTCCGCCGTATACCGGACCGTCTTGTCTGC
>JBJTAV010000057.1:0-35491 GCA_046091005.1 Gammaproteobacteria bacterium
AAAACGCCCCCCGCCGGGTTGGTAGGCGCGAGTGGGATCGAACCACCGACCACCACCATGTCAAGGTGATGCTCTACCACTGAGCTACGCGCCTGCAGAAAGGCCGCGAAAGATACCCTAGGCCCCGATCAGCGGCAACCGCCGATGACGCCGACCGGTCAAAACCGCGAGCGCGCTCGCGACCGCCGGGGCCACGGGCGGCAGCGCGGGCTCACCGACGCCACCCGGCGGCAGCGTGCTGCGCACGATCCACGTGTCGATGACCGGGGTCTCGGCGAGACGCAGCACCGGGTAGCTGTCGAAGTTGCCTTGTTCCACTCGGCCATCCTTGATGGCGATCCGGCCGTAGAGCGTAGCCGAGAGCCCATAGATGACCGAACTCTCGACCTGCTGCGCAATGAGGCTCGGATTGATGGCTGTGCCACAGTCGATGCCAACCACAACCCGGTGCACGCGCGGTTCACCCGCCTCGCCCTGCGAGACCTCGGCCACCACCGCCACGATGCTGCCGAATGACTCGTGCAGCGCAATCCCGCGGCCGACAGGCTTGCCGTCCGGGGCGCTCGTCGGCGGTTGCTTCCAGTCGCTTTTGCTTGCGACCAGTTCGAGCACCGCACGGTGACGGGGCTTGTTCTGCAAGTGCCGCAAGCGGAATTCGAGGGGATCGACGCTGGCGATCACGGCGATTTCGTCAATGAAAGATTCCTGGAAAAACGCGTGCTGCGAGTGGCCGACCGAGCGCCAAAAACCTAGCGGTACCGGCAACTCGACGTGGGTGTGTTGAACCCGATGATTCAAGAATTCGTAGGCTTGATCGACGGCGCCCTCGACATCGGCCTTGCCTGGGCTCCCTGGCAGACCGAGCTGCCTCGGCAGCGCTTGTGCGGTGACCGAGGGACTTGCGCTGTGCGCTTTGAACGCCGAGACGACTCCGGCGCCGAGCTCGATCACGCCTGCGTAGCGAGCGTGTACCGCCGGCCGATAGAAGTCGTGCCGCATGTCATCTTCACGCCTCCATAGCGCCTGCACCAGACGTCCCGGCACCGCTCGCGCCACGGCCGCGGCGAGACTGACGAAATCGGCATCGAGTCGACGCCCAAAGGCGCCACCCATCAGCATGGCGTTGAGCGTGACCTGCTCGGGCTCTAGTCCGAGTGCGAGCGCAGCGGCTTTACGCGCTACATCCGGAATCTGTACGCCCGCCCACACGGTCGCGCGATCGTTTTCGTATTTGACGGCGCAGCAAAGCGGCTCCATGGCCGCGTGCGCCAGAAACGGCACTTCATAATCGGCGCGCGCGACCGTCCCGGAGTTGCCGATCACGGCATCGACACCACCGAGGTCGAGATAGGTCTCGCTGGGCGCGTTGTCGAGCAGGCCCTGCTGCAACTTGGCATCGAGCTCGGCCTGATTGATCGGGCCTGCAGGTCCCGCCACCCACTGCGCATCGAGCGCACTCACCGCGCGCTGCGCGCGCCAGCGTTGCGCGGCAAGCACGGCTACGGCCGCGGGTGCACCCCCACCGGCGGCGATCTTCAGCACCTCGACCACGCCCGGGACCGCGCGTGCTGCAGCCTCGTCGTAGACCTCGACTTCACCATCAAAGAATGGCGACATCGAAAATTCGGCGTAGAGCATGCCGGGTTCGTGAATGTCGGCGGCGAACAAGGCGCGCCCGGTGACTTTGTCGCGAGCTTCGAGGCGTCTTGCCGGAGTGCCGATGAGCTTCCATTCAGAGGGCTTTTTGAGGGTGTAATCGTGCACCGGCTCGAGCAGATCCGGGCCGAGCGCGACGATGGCGCCGTAGTCGAGCACCTCGCCACTCGTGCGCACGATCTGCGCAGCGCGGGCAATGCATTCATCGACTGGCACGTTCCAGTGACGCGCCGCCGCGGCGCGCAAGGTCTCGCGGGCCATGGCGCCTGCCTCGCGCAACACCACAAACAAATCGGCAATGCTGCTCGAACCCCCGGTCACCATGTAGCCGAATTCGCGCCCGAATTTGGCCGAGAAATGCTGGGTCAGACGTTCGACCGTATCAGGCTGTGCGGGCTGTGTTGCGGGAGACCCGGCAACGACCGCGATGTTGTTGTACACGCTCGCAATCGGTGCGGGCTCGATACGAATATCACTGAGCGGACAAGCGAGTTCTTCGGCGAGCAGCATCGCGAGGCCCGTGTGCGTACCCTGCCCCATCTCGGCGCGCGGCATGAAGAGCGTGATGGATTTGTCGCGATTGATGCTGACCCAAGCGTTGGGTGCAAAACCGGTCTCGCGATCGAGCGCATCGGCGCCGCCCGTCAGACGCTGACGCGCGGGCATTACGCCTACACCCACGGCGAGTGCGCCGAGTGCACTCAATCCCATCCAGAGCACCGTTCTGCGTTTCATCCCGCCCTGACCTCCGGCAAGCCGAAGCCTGCTCGTTTGAGTTTTTCGATTTCGTCACGCAGCCGCGCCGCCTCTTCGAATTCGAGGTTGCGCGCGTGCCGGAACATTTCGGTTTCGAGTTGCTTCATGCGGCGCAGCGCCTGCTCGGGCCGCAAGGCGAGCACGTCTTTCTCGGCCGCCGAAGATGCGCGCGAGGCACCCGGGCGTGTACCCCCACTCGCCCGCGAGGCCTTGCCGGTGCCGCGACCGCTGAGCGCTGCGGCAAAGCCTTCGCTGCGCGCGCCTTCCATGACATCGACCACCTGTTTGACGATGCCGCGCGGCACGATGCCGTGTTCGGTGTTGAACGCCACCTGTTTGCGCCGCCGCCGCTCGGTTTCATCGATGGCGCGTTGCATCGATCCCGTGATGCGATCGGCGTAGAGAATGGCGCGACCGTTCACGTTGCGCGCGGCGCGACCAATGGTCTGGATCAATGAATTCGCGGACCGCAGAAAGCCTTCTTTGTCGGCATCGAGCACCGCCACCAGCGCGACCTCGGGCATGTCCAGCCCCTCGCGCAGCAGGTTGATGCCCACAAGCACATCGAATACCCCGAGGCGCAGGTCGCGAATGATTTCGCTGCGTTCGACGGTTTCGATGTCGGAGTGCAGATAGCGCACCTTGACCCCGTGCTCATCGAGATATTCGGTGAGATCTTCCGACATGCGCTTGGTGAGCGTCGTGATAAGCACGCGCTCGCCCCGCTCGACGCAACGCAGAATTTCGGAGAGCACGTCATCGACCTGGGTGCGCACCGGCCGCACTTCGACTTCCGGATCGATGAGACCCGTCGGCCGCACCACTTGTTCGACGACTTGCGAGGCATGCCGCGCCTCATAGTCTCCCGGAGTGGCCGAGACAAAGATCATCTGCGGCGCCATCCGCTCCCATTCTTCGAAGCGCAGCGGACGGTTATCGAGCGCCGAAGGCAAACGAAAACCGTATTCGACCAAAGTTTCTTTGCGCGAACGATCGCCTTTGTACATCGCGCCGAGCTGCGGCAGCGTCTGGTGACTCTCGTCGACGATCAGCAATGAATTGGGCGGCAGATAATCGTAGAGGCAAGGCGGCGGCTCACCGGGCTCGCGTCCAGAAAGATAGCGCGAATAGTTTTCGATGCCCGCGCAATAGCCGACCTCTTTCATCATCTCCATGTCGAACATCGTGCGCTGCTCGAGACGCTGCGCTTCGACCAACTTGTCGGCGGCGCGCAGCTCGGCCAGTCGCAGCCGCAGTTCCTCGCGAATTTGATCGATGGCACCGATCAAACGTTCTTTGGGCGTGACGAAATGCGTGCCGGGATAAACGGTGTAGCGTGGCACTTTGCGCTGGATCTCGCCGGTCAGCGGATCGAACAGCGCGAGCGATTCGATGGTTTCGTCGAACAGCTCGACGCGCAGCGCCTCGCGCTCGGATTCAGCCGGAAAAATATCGACCACATCGCCGCGTACCCGGAACGTGCCCTGCGAAAAATCGATCTCGTTACGCGTGTACTGCATGTCGGCCAGACGACGCAGCAGTTTTCTTTGATCGAGGATTTCGCCGCGCACCAGATGCAACACCATGGCAAGGTAGGCCTGCGGGTCGCCAAGACCATAAATCGAGGAGACGGTCGCCACGATGATGGCGTCGGGTCGCTCGAGCAGCGCCTTGGTGGCGGACAGACGCATCTGCTCGATGTGTTCGTTGATCGAGGCGTCTTTTTCGATGTAGGTGTCGCTCGAGGGCACGTAGGCCTCGGGCTGGTAATAGTCGTAATACGAAACGAAATATTCGACGGCATTGTCGGGGAAAAATTCGCGGAACTCGCCATAGAGCTGCGCAGCCAGCGTTTTGTTGTGCGCCAGTACGAGCGTCGGCCGCTGTACCGCGGCAATCACATTGGCAATGGTGAAGGTCTTGCCACTGCCCGTGACCCCGAGCAGGGTTTGGTGCGCGAGGCCACTGCGCAACCCATCGGTCAGCGCCGCGATCGCCGTCGGCTGATCGCCCGCCGGTTGATATGCCGATTTAAGCCGAAATTCGCTCATTGAGCGCCTACTATATCCGCATATGACTCAGCCTGTTTCGCGGCGCGTGCAGCGCGTCAAACCCTCACCGACCATGGCCGCCACCGCGCGCGCGGCGGCGCTCAAGGCCGAGGGCCGCAACATCATCAGCCTGACGGCCGGTGAGCCCGATTTCGACACGCCGGCCGAAGTTGCCGCAGCCGGCATCGAGGCCATCCGCAACGGACAAACGCGCTATACCGACGTCGGTGGCACGCCCGCCCTGAAAGAAGCGATTCGCGAGAAATTTCTTCGCGACAATCATTTGCACTATGAACGCAGGCAGATTTTGGTGTCCTGCGGTGCCAAACAGACCCTCTTCAATCTTTGTCTTGCGGTACTCGACCCGGGCGACGAGGCCCTGATCCCCTCGCCTTACTGGGTGTCGTACCCCGACATGGTTCGACTGGCCGACGCCGAGCCCGTGTTTCTCGAGACGGGGCCGCAACAGGGCTACAAAATCAGCGCTGCACAGCTTGCAGCCAAGATCACGCCACGCAGCCGCTTGTTGCTGATCAACTCGCCCTCGAACCCGACCGGTGCGGCTTACACACGCCGCGAATGGCAGGCTCTCGGCGAAGTGCTCCTCGCCCACCCACGCATCGTCATCGGCACCGATGACATGTACGAGACGATCTGGTGGGCGAGCGAACCCTTCAGCACGCTTGCCGAGGTCGTACCCGACCTGTACGACCGCACCGTCACCATCAACGGCGTCTCGAAAAGCCATGCGATGACCGGCTGGCGCATCGGCTATTGCGGCGGTCCCGCCGAAATCATTGCCGCCATGGCGACCATCCAGGGCCAGAGCACCTCCAACCCGTCGAGCATCTCGCAGCAGGCCGCATTGACCGCACTCAACTCCGATCCTGCGATCGTGCGTCGCATGTGCGAGCAATATCGGCAGCGCCACGACTACCTCGTGCCCGCGCTCAATGCCTTGCCCGGGGTCCGCTGCCTGCCGGCCTCTGGGGCGTTTTATGCGTTTGCCGATATCACCACCGCAATGCAATCGCGTGGCGAGACCAGCGACACCGCATTCTGCGACGCGCTACTCGATCAGGTGGGCGTTGCCGTCGTCCCCGGTAGCGCTTTCGGTGCGCCCGGTCACCTGCGGCTGTCGTTTGCCACCAGCCTCGAGCAGTTGCAGCAGGCCGTGCAGAGACTTGGCCGTTTTCTTGGCGCGACTTGACGCGCCGCAGCGCTTTCCAGAGAATGCGCGCCTCTTTTGACCGACCATTCCCCGGTAGCTCAGTCGGTAGAGCGTCGGACTGTTAATCCGCAGGTCGTTGGTTCGAGTCCAACCCGGGGAGCCATCTGCCGACAGACGACGGGTATTGTCGGGTCGCGTCCTGCAGCAGTTTCGCCGCCAACTCGAAATCGAAATTGTCCGCGGCCACGCAGATTTGTGCAAAGTGACTGCGCAAGCTTGCTGCCAGCAAGTCGTGCTCATCGCGGAGCAACATAATCGCGCTTGGGTCATTGTCGGCGAAAGCGCGGCCCAAGCGTGCCATCACAGCCGTCATATAGGCGGTATCCCGTCCGCCAGTCGCAGACTCCGCACTGGCCGAGTCCCTCACCGCGAGGGCGGCGCCGATTCCTTTCAGGACAACCGACAATTCAGTCGCGACTGCCGCGAGGCTCGCATCGAGTAACTCGGCCGGTGCAGAGGGGCCGCGCAGCAAACTTTCAAGTTCATCTAGCCTTGCCGAGAGCCGCTCGGCGCCAACCGCCCCGGCGCTGCCACGCAGCGTATGCAGATGGCGCAACAGCTGCTCGGCCTCGCCTGCCGCCCGCGCCGCGGCAAACTCGCGCACGAAATGCGGGTGCGCCAGCGCGAATTTTTCCAGCACGCCGACATAGAGCTTGGCGAGTCCGGCGGCGCGCTGCAGGCCCGCGCCAACATTTACATTGACGAGCCGTGACAGCATGCGATCGAAGTCACGACCGAAGGTCGCCGACGGCGCAGCTACCGCGAGGCTGATTGCGGCCGTCGAGGCAGTTTCGACCAGCCCGGATTTCCAACGATCGATCTTCGCCCAGAGATCCGACGGATTCATGGGCTTTGACAAGTGATCGTTCATGCCGGCGGCGAAACACAGATCGCGATCGCTCTCCATGGCGTTACCGGTCACGGCAATGATCGGCAAAGAATTCCAGTCACTGCGCCGCCTGATCGCGCGCGCCGTCTCGAGACCGTCTATCACGGGCATGTGCATATCCATCAGCACGACGTCGTAGCGTTTCTCTTCGAGCAATTGCAGCGCGCGCCGCCCATGCTCAGCAATTTCGGCCTCGATTCCGACCTCACGCAGCAGCTCGAGCGCTACCTCGTGATTGATGAGGTTGTCTTCGACCACGAGCACTTTGGTGCCGCCAATCCGAACCTTGAAATCCCTGGCGGTGTCGGCAGTCGCCCGTTTTTTTTCGTTGACCGCAATCGCCACAGCAGACCCTGCGTTGCCTAGCAGGCGCTCGAATACTCCAAACAGCGCAGCCTGATGAACAGGCTTGACGAGCACGGCATCATGCGGCGCGTTTCGCGCGGCAACCGCCAGTTCGTCCCGCCCGAAGGCGGTGATCATGACAATTCGTGGCGGCGATTTGAGCGCCAGCTGCCCGAGACGCTCGGCAAGCTCTACGCCATCCATCCCCGGCATCCGCCAGTCGATGAACGCGAAGCGAAAGGCCTGCCCCTCGCTGTCGCGAGTCGCGATTCGCGCCAGGGCAACCTCGGCACTCGGAACCGCCTCGACAATAATGCCGAGCTCCTCCAGCAATCCGGTCATCACCATTCGCGCGCTGTGATTGTCGTCCACGACCAGCGCGCGACTCATGATGAGTGAGGACATCAAGGCATCAGCCGCTGCGCTGCGATCGCTGGCGATCAAGCCGACGCGAACGCTGAACCAGAATGTTGATCCTTGGCCGAGTTCGCTGGAGAAACCGGCATCGCCATCCATCATTCGGGCGAGCTGGCGGGTGATGACCAGACCCAGGCCGGTACCGCCGAATTTGCGCGTGGTCGAGTTGTCGGCCTGCGTGAAGCTATTAAAAAGCTTGAGTTGGTCTTCGGCGGAGATACCGATGCCGGTATCTTTGACCTCAAAGCGCAGATCGCAATATCCATCCGCGGCGCCAGTGCGACGTACGCGGATCTCGATGCTGCCGGTCTCGGTGAACTTGATCGCGTTATTCACATAGTTGAGCAACGCCTGACTGATGCGCAACGCATCGCCGCGCACCATCGGTGGCACTTCAGGGTCGACGCGGATGACGAGCTCAAGGCCTTTCTGCGCACACTTGTCGGCGATCAGGCTCGAAAGTTTTTCGAACAGATCGCCGAGTTTGAACGACGCCTGCTCGATGGTCATCTTTCCAGCCTCGATCTTCGAGAAGTCGAGAATGTCGTTGATGATCGTGAGCAAATGCTGCGCTGACACCTGAATCTTGGCGATGAAGTTGCGTTGCCGCTCGTCGAGCTCCGTGCCGAGCGCAAGATGCGTCATGCCGATGATGGCATTCATCGGCGTGCGCACTTCATGGCTCATGTTTGCCAAGAATTCGCTCTTAGCGCGCGTCGCAGCCTCGGCGAGATCTCTCTGCTGCGCGAGTTCTCCGGTGCGCTCGGCGACGACCTGCTCGAGCTGATCGCGATAGCGGACAATCTCGAGATCCCTCGCGCGACGTTCCGTCACATCGCGAATGATCGACGTGTGCAGCATCCCGTCACGAGTTTTAAGGCTCGAGACACTGACCTCGATATCGATGACCCGTCCGTCGCGAGTCAAACCGTGCAAGGTACGCGCAGCCTCCAAAGACCGCGCACCCTTTTGGTAGCCGTCCACCCAGGCATCGTGACGACCTGCAGCCGCTTTCGGCATGAGCATGAGCAGCGACTGGCCGATGACTTCAGTCATCGCGTAGCCAAAAAGTTTCTCAGCGGCCCTGTTGAAGCCGACAATGCGGCTCTGCGCGTCGATCGTGACGATGGCATCGGCGGCAAGATCAACCAGCGAGCGATATCGCTCGCGGCTTTCCTCGATATTTGCAAGGGCACCGCTGATCGCACCCGACATCGAATTGAAAGCATTCCCCGCGGCATCGAGATCGACCAGGCGAAAAGATTCGGCACGCCGCGAGTAGTTGCCGGAGGCAAGGTCGGTGGCTACATCCGTCAGCTCACGAATCGACGAACGCATCATGAAATAAAGCAAGGTCAGGAATGCGACGACGACTCCTAGCAGCAAAAGCATGGTCGCAATGGCCGAGCCGACGACGGCCCAGCGCTCGCGCGCAATGCTTCCTGCAAGATCAAGCTCGACGACCGCGACGCCCCGCGCGACGCTGCGCAGCTCGCCGGCATCCGCCGGCCAGCGAAAGCTGCGCATCACCCATAGGCGACCCGTGCCCTTTTCATTGACGATCTCCGTCCCGCCGCGCCGGGATACCAATTGCATGCGATCGAGAATCTCGCGCGGCGCAGCGACGCTTTGACCCATGAATTCGAGTCGCGTTGCCGCCGCCACGCGCAACTGCGGCTCGAGGATCAAAGCTCTTTCAACTCCAGGGGCTGCGACCACCGTGATCAGCAGTTCGGAGAGCAAATCGGGGTCGCGGGCGATGGAGCGTTCCGCCGTGATAGCGAGCGTGCCGACGGTCTCGACATAATGCTCGACGCGCTCGTCCCGGATTCGATCATCAGCGCGGGTGAGGGCAAGCGACGAGCCGATCAAAAATAACAGCAATGCGCCACCGGCAGCCCAACCAAAAATCAGTGTGGTCAGCGAAGCCTTGCGTAAAAAACCGGGTAGTCTCAAGGGGAAGATATTCAGAAACGAGCCCTACCCCAGAAAACGACCATCGGCGATGCCCTGCAGATCGGCCGGGCGCCGCAGCAAACCCGCCATCAACAGCACCTCCGCGATATCTTTGACGACACCCTCTATCCGGCTCGGGGCCCCTGCAAACCAACGGCGGTTCTCTGCGTGATCAGGCAGTAACAGGCCATCGAATGAGGCTGCGACAGCAGTCGCGGGCAGACCCAAAATCTGCCCGAGTCGGTCGCTATGACTTGCTGGTGATCCTACCCAAGCATCACGCCCGACAAAAAAGCCTTTCACCAAAGCCGTCACATTGGCAGGGTTGTCTTTCGCAAAGTCGGCCCGAACCGCAATCGTATCAATGATTTTTCCGGGAATTGCAGCGCTGGAAAACACCTCGCGCATGCCGGTGCCAAGTAATCGTGACTTGACAGGCTCGTAGGTCACCACCGCATCGATCTTGCCGGCCTTGAGAAAATCTTCGTGCTCGTTGATCGCAGAATAGACGACCGTCACATCGGTGGCGGTCAAACTCGCAGCCCTGAGAGCAGCATCCAGCATGACTGCACCGACGGCGGTCTGCTCAACGCCAATACGCAAGCCATTGAGGCTCGCAACGTCGGTGACATCGCCTGGGGCAAGAAGCACATCGGCGCCCTGCGACACATCCACCACGGCAACCACGGTCAACGGCAATCCGGACTCACGGGCCGTCAATACCTCATCGATCGTCAGGCAGGCGGCATCCAGCACGCCGCCCTCCAAAGAACGAATGGAGGCCGAGGCCGAGGGTGTGTTGACGATCTTGACCAGCGACTCATCTAGGGCGCCCAAGTCGGCACCCAGAGACAGCAGGGCGTACCCGGGCCAGACGTGCTTACCCAGTCGCAGGACCGGTGCCGCCGAGGTGTTGCAGCCGGTCAATGCCGCGGCTAAGCCGAGCGCACTCGCGGAGCATACAAATCGCCGACGATCAATCACGCGCCTGTGCCCCCCCTATCGGAAGTCCGCCGCCTCGCTTTGTTTACGGCCGCGGTAACGAAAACCTGAGGGCGCCATGATGCGCCGAGCGTCAGTAATGCATTTCATCCGGCGAAGCCGTGAACCGCTCCACGGAGTCCAGAACGATCTTGCGAGCCTGTGCGGCATCACCCCAACCACTGATCTTCACCCACTTGCCAGGCTCGAGATCTTTGTAGTGTTGAAAAAAGTGACCGATGCGTTCGAGCCAATGCTTCGACACCTGACTGATGTCGTGCACATGGGTATAGCCGTTGAACACTTTGTCTACCGGTACGGCCAACAGTTTCTCGTCGGAGCCTGCCTCGTCCTGCATCAGCATCACACCGACGGGCCGACAGCGAATGACCGAACCCGGCACGAGCGGCAACGGTAAAATCACGAGTACATCTGCGGGGTCCCCATCGCCACAAAGCGTGTGTGGGATATACCCGTAGTTGCAGGGATACCGCATCGGCGTCGACAGAATACGATCGACGAAGATCGCTCCGGTCGCCTTGTCCACCTCATATTTGACGGGGTCTGCGTCTTTCGGAATCTCGATGATTACATTGACGTCGTTCGGCACATCCTTGCCGGTCGGTACGAGTTCGAGTGCCATGCTTCCCTGCTCCCTAGACTGAACATGCGATAAGTTCTTTCACGGCCAAGCGCGCGGCCAGGCATCGCTATTCTCGCCGATCGCAGCGCCCGCCGGGAGTCGCTAGGATTGGCGACGTTTTCACCCGCCAAAAGGTCCGCGGAGACCCCAATGCGTATGTTCTCGCTGTCCCTCGCCGCTCTGTCCCTCGCCGCTCTGTCGCTCCTCGCGCTGGCACCCGTCGCGCTCGGTGGCGGCATCGCTGAGCTCGCCCCTGCGCGCCCCAAGACCTGCCTCGTGCTGAGCGGCGGCGGTGCGCGTGGCGCGGCCCACATCGGCGTCATTCGCGTGCTCGAGGAGATGCGTATTCCCATCGACTGCGTGGTGGGCACCAGCATGGGCGCCATCGTTGGCGCCTCCTGGGTCTCGGGCCGTAGCCCTGCCGAAATGGAGCGCGCCATGCGCACAGCGGACTGGGACGTGGTCCTCGGCGATGAGCCCGACCGTCCGCAGCGCTCCTGGCTCAGCAAGGATCTCGAGCGCGAGCGCGTCGTAGGCGCTGAGATCGGCATGGGTCGCAAAGGTGCCCTACTGCCAGGCGGTGCGGTCATCGGCCAACAGCTCGAGCGCTTTTTACAGGAACTGCTGGGTCCCCCGGTCAATCGCCGCTCCTTCGACGAACTTTCGATCCCCTTCCGCGCAATCGCCACCGACATCGAAACCGGGCAAATGAAGATTCTCGAGGCCGGCATCTTGAATGCAGCCGTGCGCGCGAGCATGTCGGTGCCGGGCGCCTTCGCGCCCCAGGAGATCGATGGCCGCTTGTACGTCGATGGCGGCCTCGTGCGCAATCTCGGCGTCGATGTCGCACGCGGCCTCGGTGCAGAGCTCGTGATCGCCGTGAATCTCGGCTCCACGCTCGCGGGGCGCGATGAAGTCAATTCTTTGGTCGGCGTCACCGCGCAGGTAATCAATATTTTGACCGACCAGAACGTCAACACCTCGCTCGCCGAACTGCAGAGCGGTGACGTGCTGATACAGCCGCTGCTCGGCAACTTCAGCGCAGCAAATTTCCGCGAGGCCACAGGCATCATCGGTCGTGGTGAAGACGCCGCGCGTGCCGTCAGCGATCGCTTGCAGGAATTCTCGGTCGATGAAACCACTTGGCAGGCGTGGCGGTCGCGCACCGTCGAAGCGAGTGCTGCTCCGCGCGCGCTCGCCGCTGTCGAGGTGCGCACCGAAAATTTGCGGTTCGTGAATCCCGAGCGCATCACCGCCGTACTCGATGAAATCCGCGCCAAAAGCAGTGAAACCGCCTTCGTCGATCGTGCAGTCGATGCGCTCTACGCAACCGATGATTTCCAACGGGTCACCTTGCGCACCGAGAGCCTGCCGACCGGCAACGTGGTAATCATCGAACCGCGCGAAAAATCCTGGGGTCCGAACTACCTGCGTTTCGGGACCACACTGACCACCAACCTCGAAGGCGAAAGCGGCTTCTCGGTCTTTGCGGATCTGCGCGCCTCGTGGCTCAACGACCAGGGCCTCGAGTCGCGAACAAGGGTATCCCTCGGCGAAGTCATGTCGCTGCGTACCGAGTTGCTGCAGCCCCTCGAGCGACGCCAGCGCTGGATCGCCGGAGCCTTCCTCGACGCCAGCGAACGCATCGATACGCTGTTTCTCGATGAGCAGCCCTTCACCCGCTTCAGCAACACCGTCGTACGCTCGGGGCTCGAATTGCGCAGTCGCGATCAAACCGACGAGGAATGGCGCCTCGGGTTGCAACGTTCGTGGTACGACTTGCGCCGCGAATCCGGCATCGGTTTTGCCCCGGTGCGCGCGCACGCGACCACCGCGTTCCTGCGTTTTACGTATGACCGTCTCGACGACTGGGATTTTCCGCGCCGTGGTCTCTATGCCAGCATGAAGTTCGAGCAGGCTTTCGAGGCGCTCGGCGGCAGCGCCGACTACCGCAAAGCCGAAATCGAACTGCAAAAAGCGCTGGGCTCGGGCCGTCACAGCCTTTCGTTGCTTGGTCGCATTGGCAGTTCATTCGGCACCGACCTGCCCTTCGTCGAGGGTTTTGCGCTCGGCGGGTTTCAAAATCTCTCGGGGTTTGCCGATCGCCAAATCATCGCCAACGGCGGTGGCTTTGGTCGCGCGGTCTACGCGTATCAGTTGGCGGGTGGCGGAGCTGCCGCACGCGCGTTTTATCTCGGCGCCTCGCTCGAGGCGGGCGAAATTCGCGAGCGCCTTAACAGCACGCGACCGCTCACGCTGCAGCGCGACAAATTCTTTGTGGATCTGGTGTTTGCGTCGTCAGTATTCCTGGCTGCAGATACGGCGCTCGGACCGCTCTATCTTGGCGCAGGATTCGGCGAGGGCGGCGAACGCGCGGCTTATCTTTTCTTGGGCCGTCCCTGACGCGACCCAGCGGTCACCACTTTACGCAGGTGCGCGCGAAAATCCTGACCTAGCGCAGGGTGTGCGAGCGCATAGGCGACCGTGGCCTGCAGATAGCCGAGTTTGCTGCCGCAGTCATAGCGGGTACCCGCAAATCGGTATGCATAGACCGCCTCTTCGTGCAGCAAGCGTGCAATGCCATCGGTCAACTGGATCTCGCCGCCCGCACCGGCTCCGATACGCTCGAGATGATCAAAGATGGCAGGCGACAACAAATAACGACCCACCACCGCGAGATTCGACGGCGCGACGGCCGGCTTCGGCTTCTCGACGATACTGCGAATACGGGCGGTCTGCCCCGCCGCCTCGACCGCGACGATGCCGTATTTGTCGGTGTCTCGACGCGGCACGGTCTCGCAACCAATGACGCTCGCGCGCTTGGCCTCGTAAACCGCAGCCATTTGCGCCAAACAAGGCTCCTCGGCGGCGATCAAGTCGTCAGCGAGATGCACGAAGAAGGGCTCGTTGCCGACGGCGGGACGCGCGCAGAGCACAGCATGCCCGAGACCGAGCGGCGCCGGCTGCCGGATATAGATGCAGGTCGCGTAGCTCGGCAACACGCTGTGCAGCTGCTTCACGAGCTCTGATTTACCCTGCGACTTGAGCAGACTCTCGAGCTCGCGATCCGAGTCGAAGTGATCTTCGATGGTGCGCTTGGAGGCACCCGTGATGAACACGAGACGTCGCGCCCCGGCCGCGAGGGCTTCTTCGACGGCATACTGGATCAGCGGCTTGTCGACCACTGGCAACATTTCTTTGGGACTCGCCTTGGTCGCCGGCAAAAATCGCGTGCCACGACCCGCAACGGGAAATACGGCTGTTTCGATCAGGGGGCGCTTGGCCATCGGCGACTCCGCGTTGTTGCTGTGAGATCGAGAGGTCCAGACTCGACACGCCGCGATGTTAAACCAAGCGCCCCGCTATGGTCAGGCGGAACTCAACGCGCGGGCGTCTTGCTCGCATCGCGGGTCGGTGCCTTCGCGGCCGCCGCCCCGCTGCCGACCGTCAATCGTGAACGGTTCACCTGCAGCGTTTTGACACCAATTCCTTTGACGAGCGCCAGCTCATCGACGGACTTGAACGCACCGTTGCGCTGCCGGTGTTCGACGATGGCGCGCGCCTTCGCCTCACCAATGCCGTCCATCTCGCGCGCCAAAGTCGCCGCATCGGCGGTATTCAGATTGACGAGGACGGCGGCGGGCTTGGCGCTGCGTGCCGGTTCGGCGGCGGCGCTTGCAGGCTGAATGAGCGTGCAAGTCAGCAGCGTGCATAACGCAATGGCTGCAAGCCGACGGAACCGCGCTCGAAGAAAATCCAATCGAGAAGATGAAAACATGGGAAACCTCCGCAGTGAAAACACCGGCGACATGCCGGCGCGGAGGAAGGCTAGTGGCGATTGGGCGGGCTGCCCGAGGCCCAAATCCTGCGGGATTTGGCAGTTAAGGCGCGATCAGTCGCGGATTGGCTGCGAAATGCTGTCGTTGACGCGCTCGCGCAGGTCTTTGCCCGGCTTGAAGTGGGGGACATATTTGCCGGAGAGCGCCACGGCTTCACCCGTCTTGGGGTTACGTCCCTGACGCGGCGGCCGAAAGTGCAAAGAAAAACTGCCGAAGCCGCGAATCTCGATGCGTTCGCCCTCGGCAAGCGCGTCACTCATGATCTCGAGGATCTGCTTGAGCGCGAGCTCGATGTCCTTCGCCGGCAGATGCTTCTGCTTGGCGGTAATGATTTCGATAAGTTCCGACTTCGTCATCACAGCCCCGTGACGTCGTCAGGAGGGTGGCGGGAGCCCAGCCCCCGCAACCCACCCCATGGTCTATGCCTATCAGCCGCGATCGCGGTCCGAGTTGATCTGCGCCTTGAGCAGCTCGCCCAAGCTGGTGCCCGAGGTCGGACCACCCTGCTCGGAGCGATAGCTCTGGACGGCCTCGGCTTCCTCGTGGGCTTCCTTGGCCTTGATCGAAAGCGAGATCGAACGGGTCTTGCGATCGACACCCATGAACTTGGCTTCGATCTCATCGCCCGCCTTGAGGAACTGCCGCGCATCTTCGACGCGATCACGGCCGAGCTCAGAGGCGCGCAACTGACCTTCGATGCCGTTGCCGAGGTCGATCACCGCGCCGCGTGCATCGACATCTTTGACGACGCCGCGAACGATGCTGCCCTTCGGGTTGTCGGCGATGTAGCCCGCAAACGGATCTTTGGCGAGCTGCTTGATGCCGAGGCTGATGCGCTCGCGCTCCGGGTCGATCGCGAGCACCATGGCCTCGATCGTCTGACCCTTCTGGAAATTGCGCACGGCTTCTTCGCCGGGCACATCCCAAGAGATGTCGGAGAGGTGCACGAGACCGTCGATGTTGCCCGACAGACCGATGAAGATGCCGAAATCGGTGATCGATTTGATCTGACCCGACACCTTGTCGCCACGGTTGAAGTTCTCGGAGAACTCGCGCCAGGGATTCGGTACGCACTGCTTGAGGCCGAGGCTGATGCGCCGACGCTCTTCGTCGCAGTCGAGCACCATGACTTCGACTTCCTGGCCCGTCTGCACGACCTTGGCCGGATTGACGTTCTTGTTGGTCCAGTCCATCTCGGAGACGTGCACGAGACCCTCGACGCCGTCCTCGATTTCGACGAACGCACCGTAGTCGGCGATGTTCGTGACCTTGCCGAACACGCGAGTGTTGGGCGGATAACGCCGAGCGATGTTCTCCCACGGATCAGAGCCGAGCTGCTTGAGCCCGAGGCTGACACGTGAGCGTTCGCGATCGAACTTGAGGATGCGTACTTCGACTTCATCGCCGACCTTGACAACTTCGCTCGGATGCTTGACGCGCTTCCAAGCCATGTCGGTGATGTGAAGCAAGCCATCGATGCCGCCCAAGTCCACGAACGCACCGTAGTCGGTGAGGTTCTTGACCGAGCCGCGTACGACCGCGCCTTCTTGCAGGTTGTCCATGAGTGCGCTGCGTTCGGCAGAGAACTCTTGCTCGACCACCGCGCGGCGCGAGACCACGACGTTGTTACGCTTTTGATCGAGCTTGATGACTTTGAACTCGAGCGGCTTGTTCTCGAGGTAGGCGGTGTCGCGCACCGGACGAACATCGACCAAGGAACCCGGCAGGAATGCGCGGACGTGTTCGATTTCGACGGTGAAACCACCCTTCACGCGGCCCGTGATGATGCCGATGACGATTTCGCCCTTGGAGAAAGCGTCTTCGAGGCGCGTCCAGGTACGGGCACGCTTGGCTTTGTCACGCGAGAGTCGCGTCTCGCCGGTGCCATCTTCGACGGCGTCGAGAGCAACCTCGACCATTTCGCCGACCTGAACTTCGATCTCGCCACGCTCATTCTTGAACTGCTCGACTGGAATGACGGCTTCGGACTTGAGTCCGACATTGACGATGACCATGTCGGAGCCGACGTCGACCACGAGACCCGAGAGGATCTGGCCCGGGCGGATACGCTGGCTGGCCAGACTCTGTTCGAACAGGTGCGCAAAACTTTCACTCATTAGTGTTTACTCGTGCGATGCGAAGGGCACCGCGCCTGTTATCCCGCTGGCCACGTTGCGTGGACCCACGGGGGTTGATGAACACGACCAAGCGATTGCTCGCGAAGTCACCCAAAAACACGATCGATTTCAACGGAGGGTCAGCGCCACAGGGCGCGCGCGCGTCCGAGTTCGATCACCCGCTCGAGCACTGCCTCCACCGGGATGCCGGTGGAGTCGATGACGAACGCGTCGGACGCAGGCCTGAGCGGTGCCACGCTGCGGGTGGAATCCCGCAGGTCGCGCTCGGCAATCTCCCGCGAAAGGGCGGCGAGACTAACATCGGAATCCTTGTCTTTCAACTGGTTATAGCGCCGCAGGGCCCGTTCCTCCGGGCTCGCGGTGAGGAAGATTTTGAGGGCTGCGGTGGTGAACACGACCGTCCCCATGTCGCGCCCGTCGGCGATCAATCCGGGCTCCTCGGCAAAGGCCCGCTGGCGCTCCATCAGCGCGGCGCGCACCTCGGGCCAGGCGGCGACCCTCGAGGCGCCCTGTCCCGTCTCTTCGGCACGCACCAACCGGGTGACATCGCGCCCGTCGAGCTCAATGCGCTCATCCCCCGCGGGGGTCACGCCGAACACCACCCGCATCCCCCGACCGAGTGCCGCATGACCCGCAATGTCGTCCGGCGAGAGCCCGGCAAGCTGACCCGATACGGCGACCAAACGGTAGAGGGCGCCGCTATCCAGCAAGTGCCAGCCCAGGCGCTGGGCGAGCCGTCGACACACCGTGCCCTTGCCCGACCCCGAGGGCCCGTCGATCGCGACGACCGGAGCGGTCATTGTTGTGAGACCTTGGGCCCTGAAGCTTCGGCCGGCAGTTCGCGTAACAGCAGACCGCAGCCGCGCGCGAGCTCGGCAAAACCCGGGAACGAGGTCGCCACGTTGGCGGTATCGATGATTTCGATGTCCGCTGCGGCACGCAGCGAGGCCACGGCAAACGACATGGCGATGCGATGATCGCCATGGCTCTCGATACGACCGCCTTGAAAAATGGGTCCATCGGCGTCGCCACGACCCGCGAGCTGCATGCCATCAGGCAGCAAACGATGCGCGACACCGAGTGCGGTCAGCCCTTGCGACATCACCGCCAATCGATCGCTTTCTTTGACGCGCAACTCTTCGGCGCCACGCAGCAGCGACTGTCCGCGTGCGCAGGCCGCGGCGATGAAAAAAACCGGAAACTCGTCGATCGCCAGCGGCACCAAGTCCTCAGGGACCTCGATGCCGCGCAACTGTGACGGTCGAATGAGCAAATCAGCGATAGGCTCGGGGCCACGGGTCGCAAGCCCCGTCACCTCGATCTCTGCGCCCATGGCACGCAGAATTTCGAGCAGGCCAGTGCGTGTCGGGTTCATGCCCACGCCACGCAAGCTGAGGCTGCCTGATCGCGCGATGCATCCCGCCACCATGAAAAACGCCGCCGAAGAAAAATCGGCAGGCACATCGATATGGGTGCCGCGCAGTTGTTGACCGCCCCTCAGGCTGACGGTCGCGCCCTCGCGGGTGAGCTCCGCCCCAAACCCCGCGAGCATGCGTTCGGTGTGATCGCGCGTCGGCGCGGGCTCGGTCACCCGAGTCAGGCCCTCGGCACGCACCGCCGCAAGCAACACCGCGGATTTGACCTGCGCACTCGCCACCGGCAATTGGAAGTCGATCGCCTGCAGTGTGGGCGTGCCGTGAATCACCACCGGCGGTCGCCCTTCGCGGGTTTCGATGCGCGCGCCCATCAGGCGCAGCGGTGCAGCGGCGCGTTCCATTGGGCGCCGCATCAAAGAACTGTCGCCGACCAGCGTCGAGTCAAAACTTTGACCGGCGAGTAGCCCCATGAAAAGTCGCATCGCAGTGCCCGCATTGCCCATATCGAGCGCGAAGTCGACTCCTTTCAGCCCGTTCGCGCCGACACCGTGAATACGCAGTGAGCTCGAGTGTGGACGTTCGATCGTGACACCCAGAGCGCGCAGCGCCTTCAATGTGGCGAGACAATCTTCACTCTCGAGAAAACCGTCGACCGTGGTAAGGCCATCGGCAATGCCACCGAGCATCAAAGATCGGTGCGAGACCGATTTGTCTCCGGGCACGCGAATGTCACCGGTCACGGCCTCGGCCGGTGCCACCACCCATCGATCAGGGTCGACTGAACTCACAGCACCGCGCGCGGATAGGACCCGAGCACGCGGAAGAGCGAGGCTCTGGATTTGAGACGCTCGAGCGCGCGGGCCACTGGGGCATCATCGATATGCCCCTCGAGATCAATGAAAAACACGTAGTCCCATTTGCGCCGCTGCGAGGGACGCGACTCGATGCGCGTCAGGCTGACACGGTTTTTGGCGAGCGGCTCGAGCAAACGATAAAGCGCACCCGGCGCCTCGGTGTGTCCGGTGGAGACCAGCAAAGTGGTCCGATCATTGCCACTGCGCCCGAAGGTGCGTCGACCGATCACCAAAAAGCGCGTGCTGTTGTCGGGGCGATCTTCGATATCGGCCGCGAGAATGGTGAGCCCGTAGACCTCGGAGGCGGTTTCGCCCGCGATGGCGGCCGTCCCCTTCTCATCGCGAGCGCGCCGTGCTGCTTCGGCATTGCTCGACTCGGGAATGATCTCGATGTCGGGCAGATGCTCCTTGAGCCATTGCCGACATTGCGCCAGCGACTGCGGATGACTGCAGATCCGCTTCACCTCGCGCAGGCTGCGCATCTTGCCCATGAGGTTTTGACGGATCCGCAGTTCCACCTCACCGCAAATGCGCAGTGGCGAGACCAAAAACCGATCGAGCGTGTGATTGACGCTGCCCTCGGTGGAGTTTTCGATAGGTACTACACCAAAGTCGGCATGACCGGCTTCGACTTCATGAAACACTTCATCGATGGTGGAGAGCGCGAGCGCCCTCGCCGAATGGCCAAAGTGTTTGTAGACCGCCGTCTGCGAGAACGTGCCTTCGGGCCCCAAAAAACCGATTTTGAGCGGTTCCTCCTGCGCGAGGCAGGCGGACATGATTTCGCGAAAAAGCCGCACGACTTCTTCATCACGCAGCGCGCCGCTTGCGCGCGATGCCGCGTTGCGTTCGAGTGCCATGCGCAGCACCTGCGCCTCGCGCTCGGGACGGTAAAAATCGACGAGCCTTCCGTCCTTGCCTTTCGAGACCCCGACCTGCCGCGCCAAGCGCGCCCGCTCATTGAGCAAGGTGTGCAGACGACGGTCGACGTCATCGATACGACCACGCAGGCCTTCGATTTCAGGCTGGACTTTTTTCTTTTTTCGGCTGGTCATACTGTTTTGTTGCGACGAGGTTATCGGGGAGTTCGCGACGCTTGCTCGGGCAAGAGCCTCGCCGAGAGTACGCCGTCGATGTGACGAATGCGACCCAGCAGCGAGTCGTCGATAGCGCCCTCGGCATCGATCAGGGTATAGGCCAACTCGCCCCGCGATTTGTTGAGCAGTTCGGCGATATTGATATTGGCGCTTGCCAGCAGTGTCGACATTTGACCGACCATGTTGGGGACGTTGCTGTTGGCGACGGCGATGCGGGTCGTACCGGGCACCCGCGGCAGTACCGTTTCAGGAAAATTGACGCTATGGCGAATATTGCCGCTCTCGAGGTAGTCGCGCAGAGTGTCGGCCACCATCACGGCACAGTTTTCTTCGGCCTCTCCCGTCGAGGCCCCCAGATGCGGAAGCGTCACGACGCGCGGGTGATCTTTGAGACCGTTTTTCGGAAAATCGCAGACGTATGAATAAAGACTACCGGCGTCGAGCGCAGCGAGCACCGCAGCATCGTCAACAATGGCGGCTCGCGAAAAGTTGAGAATCACGCCCGACTTGGGCATCAGCCTGAGCCGGGCCGCATTGACAAGACCGCGCGTAGCCTCGGCCAGCGGCACGTGCACCGTGACAAATTGACTGCGCGAGAAAAGTTCGTCTAGGGATCGCGCTTGTTCGATGCTGGCTGACAACTGCCATGCCCGCTGCACCGTAATCTGCGGGTCGTAGCCGATCACCCGCATGCCGAGCCGCTCGGCCGCATTGGCCACTTCGACGCCAATGGCACCGAGGCCGACGACACCCAAGGTGCGCCCCGGCAATTCAAAGCCGGCAAATGCCTTCTTACCACTTTCGGTGGCGTGGTCGATGGCCTCGTCATCACCGCTCAGCGAGCGCGCGAAATCCCAAGCCTGCACGATGTTGCGCGCAGCAAGCAACAAACCCGCGATCACGAGTTCTTTGACGGCGTTCGCGTTCGCACCCGGCGCATTGAACACCGGAATGCCACGCTTGGAGAGCATGGCAACGGGAACATTGTTGGTGCCCGCGCCAGCACGAGCAACGGCAAGCACGCTCGGCGTTATCGCCATCTTGTGCATGTCGGCCGAGCGCAGAAGGATCGCCTGCGGGTCGGTGATCGATGAGGCGACTTCGTAGAGATCGCGCGGCAGACGCTCGAGTCCGCGCACGCTGATCTGATTCAGAGTCTGTATCCGAAACGCCATGCGTCGATCATCCGTGGCGACGCTGGAATTCGCCCATCAAAGCGATCAAGGCCTCGACGCCCGCGAGCGTCATGGCATTGTAGATCGACGCCCGCATTCCACCCACCGAACGGTGCCCCTCGAGGTTGGCAAGCCCCGCCTTGGCGGCTTCGGCACAAAACGTTTTTTCGAGATCGGGGTTCGGGATGGTGAACGGGACGTTCATCCAGGAGCGGCAGTTGGCGGCCACCGGGCTCTTGTAATAGCCGGAGGAGTCGATCGCCGCATAGAGCATCTCGGCTTTGCGTCGATTACGTTCACCGATCGCCGCAAGACCGCCTTCGCGCTTCATCCATGCGAACACGAGACCGGCCATGTAAATGCCAAACGTCGGCGGCGTATTGAGCATCGAGCCTTCTTTGGCCATCGCCTCGTAATCCCAGATCGGTGGCGTGCCGGCACGAGCCTTGCCGATGAGGTCGTCGCGCACGATCACAAGCACGAGTCCCGAGGGACCGATATTCTTTTGAGCACCCGCATAGATGAGGCCGTAGCGACTGACGTCGATGGGGCGCGACAAAATATTCGACGACATGTCGGCCACCAGGGGCGCATCGCCGCTCGCTGGCACATAGGGGAACTCGACGCCGCCGATGGTCTCGTTTGGTGTGTAGTGCAAATAGGCCGCACCGGGCGTTACCTGCAAAGATTCGGCGGCCGGCACTGTCGAATAGTTTGAGGCGGCCTCGTCGGCAATGACGTTGACCTTGCAGAAACGCTTGGCTTCGCCGATGGCTTTCTTTGACCAAGCGCCGGTGTTGATGTAATCGACCGTCGCATCAGCACCCGCAAGATTGAGCGGAATCGCCGTGAATTGCCCGGTAGCGCCGCCCTGCAAAAACAGCACTTTGTAGTTGGCGGGGATCGACAGCAACTCGCGCAAGTCGTTCTCGGCCTGCTGCGCCAGCGCCACGAAGGCCTTGCTGCGATGGCTGACTTCCATGACCGACATGCCGCTGCCCTGCCAGTTGAGCAGCTCATCGCGGGCTTGTTCCAAAACAGGTAACGGCAAGGTCGCTGGACCTGCCGCAAAATTGAATACGCGCACGATGGGTTTCCTGAAGGTCAGTGCAGATTCGTCGGGGCAGCACCGTCGCCGGCGTCGGGAGTGCCGACATCGACGACTTCCGCATCCGTCGCGCCCGAGTCGGCAATGGCGGCGATCCCTTCGACGCTCACCAGACGCTCACCCTCTTCGAGACGAATGAGGCGGACGCCTTGGGTGTTACGTCCCACGATGGAAATTTCGGCGACGTCCGTGCGGACCAGAGTGCCGCCGGAGCTGATCATCATGATTTCGTCTTCGCCCTGCACCTGCAGCGCGGCAACGGTTGCGCCATTGCGATCGGTCGTCTGCAGCGCGATCACGCCCTGCCCGCCACGGCCGTGCAAGGGGAAATCTTCGAGCGGCGTGAGCTTGCCGTAACCGTTCTCGCTCGCGGTGAGGATGAGCCCGTCGCCGACGACCACCAGCGAAATAACTTCCTGATCGTCGCCCAGACGAATGCCCCGAACACCGGTGGCGTCGCGACCCATGGCGCGCACTTCGTCTTCGTTGAAGCGGATGGCCTTGCCGCCGTTCGAACAAAGAATGATGTCGCGCTTGCCGTCAGTCAGACCGACGCCGACCAAGCGATCGCCATCGCGAAGATCGACGGCGATGATGCCCGAGGGTCGCGGCCGCGAGTATGCCGAGAGCGGCGTCTTTTTGACCGTGCCATGACTCGTCGCCATGAACACGAAATGCTCGTCGTCGAATTGTTTGATCGGCAGCAGCGCATTGATTCGCTCGCCTTCCTCGAGCGGCATCAGGTTCACGAGCGGCTTGCCGCGCGCCCCTCTTCCTGCCTGAGGCAGCTCGAACACGCGCAGCCAGTAAACCCGCCCGCGATTCGAAAAACAGAGCAGCGTGTCGTGGGTGTGCGCGACGAAGAGCTTCTCTAAGTAGTCTTCATCTTTGACCGTGGTCGCGGTCTTGCCGCGCCCGCCGCGCCGTTGGGTTTGATATTCGGTGAGCGGCTGGCTCTTGGCGTAGCCCGCATGCGACAGCGTCACCACCACATCTTGCGGCTCGATCAAATCTTCGGTCGCAAGATTGATGTGATCGAGGTTGATTTCGGTGCGCCGGGCATCGCCATATTCGTCTCGAATGGCGATGAGTTCGGCACGCACCACCTCGGTCAAACGCTCGGGACGCGCCAGGATGTCGAAAAGATCGATGATCAGCGACAGCAGCTCGGCGTATTCGGCGACGATCTTGTCTTGCTCAAGACCCGTGAGGCGATTGAGCCGCATGTCGAGAATGGCCTGCGCCTGCGTCTCGCTCAGTCGATAGCCGTGGGCGTCGCTCTGCAAACCGAGCTCAGCCGCCAGATCCTTCGGGCGCGTCGAGACGTTATTGGCGCGTGCCAGCATCTCGGGCACCGCACCGGAACCCCAGCTGCGGGCAAGCAACGCGATCTTGGCCTCGGCGGGTGTCGGCGAGGCCTTGATCAGTGCGATCACCTCATCGATGTTCGCGAGCGCAACCGCGAGGCCTTCAAGGATATGCGCGCGATCGCGGGCCTTGGCGAGATCGAACACCGTGCGCCGCGTGACCACTTCGCGCCGATGCCGAATGAAGGCCTCGAGCATTTCTTTGAGCGACAGCAGCCGCGGTTGCCCATCGACGAGGGCCACCATGTTGATGCCGAATACGGTTTCGAGCGGCGTTTGCGCAAAGAGATTATTGAGCACGACCTCGGCGTTCTCGCCGCGCCGCAACTCGATCACGATGCGCATGCCGTCCTTGTCGGACTCGTCACGCAGGCCATCGTAGGAAATCCCGTCGATCTGCTTTTCTCGTACCAGATCGGCGATGCGCTCGATCAGCCTTGCCTTGTTGACCTGATACGGCAGCTCGGTGACGATGATCGCCTGCCGATCACCCTTGCCGATTTCTTCGAAGTGGGTGCGCGCGCGGATCGACAAGCGCCCGCGCCCACCTTTGTAGGCGCTGACGATTTCCTGAGCGCCATTGATGATGCCGGCGGTCGGAAAGTCGGGGCCGGGCACATGCTGCATGAGACCCGCAAGCGTGATTTCAGGGTCGTCGATGACCGCAATGCAGGCATTGACGATTTCAGTGAGGTTATGCGGCGGAATGTTGGTCGCCATGCCGACCGCGATACCCGAAGAGCCGTTGACGAGCAGGTTCGGGATGCGCGAGGGCATCACCGCAGGTTCGGTCAGCGACTCGTCATAGTTGGGAACGAAGTCGACGGTCTCGCGATCGATGTCGGCGAGCAGTTCGCCCGCCATGCGCGACATGCGCACTTCTGTGTAACGCATGGCCGCCGGCATGTCGCCGTCGACCGAGCCGAAATTGCCCTGGCCGTCGACCAGCAGGTAACGCATCGAAAACGGTTGCGCCATACGCACGATGGCGTCGTAGACAGCGGTGTCGCCGTGCGGGTGGTATTTACCGATGACGTCACCAACCACACGGGCCGATTTTGTGGAGGGTTTGTTGTATGCGTTGCCGAGCTCGCGCATGGCGTAGAGCACTCGGCGGTGCACCGGCTTGAGGCCGTCGCGCACATCGGGAAGGGCGCGCCCGACGATCACGCTCATGGCGTAATCGAGGTAGGACTGGCGCATCTCGTCTTCGAGCGTGACGGGCAGGACTTCGCGGTCGATTTCGCTCATTCGGGAGGCTGTTACCGCATTCGAAAACGAACGTGTAATAGTACCATACCGACCCCTTCAACGCGCGTGTGCAGGCCAGCTGAAATGCATCAAGAAACCGCTCGCGAAACCCACGGCGCCGACGCTGCCGAGGTCGCAAAGTTCGACGCCATCGCTCACCGCTTCTGGGACCCCGCGGGCGAATTCGGCACGTTGCATACCATCAATCCCGCACGCCTCGGTTTTATTGCAGACCGCGCCTCGTTACACGGCGTGCGTGCAGCCGATGTCGGTTGCGGTGGCGGGCTGCTCGCCGAGGGCTTGGCACGCGCGGGCGCGCACGTGACAGCCATTGATCTTGCGCCCACCATGATCGATGTTGCGCGGCTGCATGCAACCGGCGAAGCCCTCGCGATCGACTACCGCGTGCAGACCGTCGAGGCCCTTGCGAGCGAATCGCCCGCGGCCTTCCCTATCGTCACCTGCATGGAAATGCTTGAGCACATTCCCGATCCGGGCGCGACCATTCAAACCCTCGCGCAACTTTTGAGCCCGGGCGGATCACTCTTTGTCTCGACGCTCAACCGCAATTTTCGATCGTTCATGCTGGCCATCGTCGGCGCGGAATATCTCACCCGACTCGTGCCCCGGGGCACCCACGAATACGAACGCTTGATCAAGCCGTCGGAGCTTGCGAGCTGGGCGCGCGCCGCAGGGCTGGAGCTTATCGAGCTGCGCGGGATCGAATACGACCCCATTGGTCGTAGCGCCCGGCTGACTGCCGATATCGCGGTCAATTATCTCGCCCATCTGCGCAAGCCGTACGAGCGCGCGTGAGCTACGGCTTCGATCGCGACTGGCTGATTCGCTTCTGTGCGCCCGAGCAATCCGCCGCACTCACTGCCCTGTTCGCTATCGAACAGGAAGTGTCGGCCAGTCTGCGCGACGGCCTCGAGCATCAGGTTGCGCATGTGCGGCTCGAATGGTGGCACGAAGAATTGACGCGCCTCGCCGAGGGCGCCGCACGTCATCCCGCGACGCGAGCTTTGGCTGATGCTGCGGCACGGCAAAGACGCTCGCCGCCCGACTTGCGCGCGCTGATTGAGCATGTGCGCGTGGACTTGGCGGGCGTTGCCTTCCTCAGCCGCGACGAACTCGACGAACACCTGCGCGCTTGGGGCGCCAGCGTGTTTCGCGAAGCCGCCCTTGGCGCCAATGCGCCCGTCGCCATGGCCGAGCAACTCTCGAACCGAGCCGGCGCTCTGCTGCGCGAGCTCGAACTGCTGAGCGAATTTGCGTTGCACGCCCGCAGAGGACGAATCTATCGGCCCCTCAGTAACCCCGCCGAACCGCACGCCCGCTGGCAAGCCGATCCGCTTGGATCCGCCGAGCGTGCCGAAATCGAAACACGACGGCATTATTTGGCAACGCAACTTTGCGATGCCGCTGCAACCACCACCCCCGCAACGCGCCCCCTGCTGCGCGTGCCGCTGCTCTGGATGAGCTATGCCGTTCTGCAGGTCACGCGGCCGGAGGCTTCAAAGCCTGGCAGCGCAGCAAACCTTGCGCCCGCACTGCGGCGCACCCTCAGCAGTTGGCGTGACGCTCTGACCCTGGCCCGCGGAAAGTTGCCGCGGACACTCGCCCGCTGATTTATTTGCCAATACATTTCTTTGACCAGTCGAGTTTTTCCGAGGACCTTTACCGATGACCGCTGACCCGATTGCTGATTTCGACCCGCGACGTATCAAGCTCGAAGACAATGAGCTGCAAGGCCGAGTCATCGCCATCACCGGGCCGACCGCGGGCATCGGCCGCGCGCTCGCGCTCGAGTGCGCGCGACGCGGCGCCGAGGTCGTGCTCATCGGGCGCAACGTCAAAAAACTCGAGGGCGTGCACGCCGAAATCGCCGCGCTGCGTACCGCGAGCGGCGCCGCGACGCCCGAGGCCGTGATCGCCCCGCTAGATCTCGAAAAAGCCGTGGCAGGGGATTTCGACGCGATCGCCCATGCGCTCATGCAGCGCTGGGGCCGACTCGATGGGCTCGTGCACAATGCGGCGATCCTCGGTGTTCCAGGACCGATCGAAGATTACGACGTCCCGACCTGGATGAAAGTGATGCACGTCAATCTGACGGCGCCCTTCGCGCTGACGCAGGTACTGCTACCAGTGCTGCGCGCCTCGACCGACGCGAGCGTGCTCTGTCTCTCGAGCGCCGTGGGTCGTCGCGGCCGCGCCTATTGGGGTGCTTATGCCGTGTCGAAGTTCGGTCTTGAGGGCCTGATGCAGGTGTTGGCCGATGAGCTCGAAAAAACCACGGTGCGCGCCAATTCTTTGAACCCGGGACGGGCCCGCACCCAAATGCGACGGCAGGCTTACCCCTCAGAGGCCGCCGAAACGCTGCCGCTGCCAGAGTCGCTCACCGCGCCAATGATCGCCCTGCTCGGCCCCCAATCACGCGGGGTGAGCGGCCGCGCCTTCGACGCGCAGTAAGGTCTCACGCAGAGTCACCGCCGAGCGCCACGGCTTCTTCGCTGGTCAAAGACCGAAAATGCCCGCGATTGAGGTCCCGGGTAAGCGCAAGCGGCCCGAGTGCGGTACGCGTGATACGACTGACGAACGCGCCCTGTCGCTCGAAGAGTCGGCGCACGTCCTTGCCACTCGCGCCGATGGCGAGAAAGCGATACCAACGATTGGCGCCGCCCGCTTCCTGCTCTGAGCCCTCGACTTCGACCCCCTCGAGCCGACGACCGTCGTCGAGTTCACCCTGCCGAAGATTTTCGAGGTGACTCTCATCGAGCTCACCGCGCACCCGCACCAAAAATTCGGTCGGCCAACGCCGCACGCGTCGCTGCAAACGCTCGGAGAGCGCACCGTCGGTCGTCACCAGCTCGAGCCCACCGTCGACGCGCGGCATCGGCGACACCGCCAGGAATCGGCGCCCCGCCCGCCGCGGCAAGCGCGCGATCAAACCCTCGGTCAAAGAATCCCCGGTTGAGCGATGACAAAGAAAAACCGAGACCTCGGTTTTCAGGCGCGAGGGATCGCGACTGCGTCGGACCACGCGACCATCGACGCGCAGTTCATCTCGTCCCGACACTCGCGCGCCGATCTCGGCGACCGCACCATTGACAGTGACACGACCCGCGCGGATCCATTCCTCGGCTTCGCGGCGCGACGCCAATCCCGCCTGCGCCAAAATTTTCTGGATGCGATCGCCCTCGGAGGCGGCCTCACTCGACTGCCGTCGCGAACGGTCAGGCCTTTGCATCGAGCGCTTCAACTGCCTCAGTCGCTTCAACCGCCTCAGTCGCTTCAACACCCTCAGCCACGTCCACGGCCTCTGCGGGCACGGCAAGCAGCGCAGGTTCGTCAGCCACCGGCAGATCGAGCTGCGGATTGAGATCCGCCATGGCCTTGAGCTCGGCGAGCGGCGGCATCTCCTCGAGCGAGCGCAGTCCAAAGTAATCGAGAAACGTTTTGGTGGTGCCGAGAAGTTCCGGATGCCCGGGTACATCGCGATGACCGACCACGCGCACCCATTCGCGCTCCATCAGCGTCTTGACGATGTTCGGATTGACGGCGACACCGCGCACGGACTCGATCTCGGCACGAGTAATCGGTTGGCGGTACGCGATGAGCGCCAGAGTTTCGAGCAAGGCTCGTGAATATTTTTGCGGACGCTCGGGCCACAAGCGACCGATCTCGCGCGCGTAATTCGCGCGTACCTGGATACGCCAGCCACTGGCGGTTTCCTTGAGCTCGATCGCGCGATCTGCGTAGAGTGCCACAAGCTCGTCGAGTGCAGTGGTGATCGCCGCTTTGTCCGGCCGGCCGTCCTCGTCAAAAAGCTGCGCAAGCTCGGCCGCCGACATCGGCTTGCCAGCCGCCAGCATCGCTGCCTCGAGCACGTTGCGGATGTGATGTTCGCTCATCGAATTTCCTCGTCATTCTCAACTGGCCCCGTATCCACGGGTGATACGCCATCGACCAGACGCAGGCGTGGGGCCTGCGCCGCACGCACGTGCAGCGGGCCATAGGTTTCGGTTTGCACGAGATCGATCAAACCCTCGCGCACGAGTTCAAGGATGGCGATGAATGTCACCGTGACTCCCATTCGACCTTCCTCGGCCTTGAAGAGCCTGAGGAATTCAACGAAGCCGCCGCCTTCCACGGCGGCGAGCACGTCGGTCATGCGGGCGCGCACCGAAAGGCGCTCGCGCTGCACATGGAGGTGACCAAACATCGCGGCGCGCGCGACCACATCCCGAAACGCCACAATCATCTCCTGCAGCGTCACCGTGGGCAGCGTCGACGCCGGTCGGCGCACATCGACCTCGGCGCTTGCAGGCCAGGTGTCGCGCTCCTCACGCGGCATGCGATCGATAGTCTCTGCCGCCTGCTTGTAACGTTCGTACTCTTGCAAGCGACGCACCAGATCGGCCCGCGGGTCCGCCTCTTCGGCGGTCGGATCGGTGGAGCGCGGCAACAACATGCGCGACTTGATTTCGGCGAGCGTCGCCGCCATCAGCATGTATTCGCCAGCCAATTCGAGCTGCAGCTCCTGCATCAGCTCGATGTAGTTCATGTATTGCTTGGTGATATCGGCGAGCGGGATGTCGAGGATATCGAGGTTCTGCCGACGGATGAGATACAGCAGCAGATCGAGTGGACCTTCGAATGCCTCGAGGAATACTTCGAGTGCCTGCGGCGGGATGTACAGGTCGCGCGGCAGCTGCGTGATCGGCTCGCCCTGCACCACCGCGAACGGCATCTCCGCTTGCGAAGGCGTCGCAGATTCATTGGAGTCGCTCGCCTCGTTGGCCGTCGGCACCAGCTTGAGTTCGGGCTTCGCCATGACGTCAGTCTCCACGCAGGTGCATGGCGTAGCGCACCTCGTCCAAAGTTTCTCGCGCCGCCTCGCGCGCTTTCTCGCTGCCCTCGGTCAGGATGGCGCGCACGAGCTCCGGATTATTTTCGTATTCGGCCGCGCGCTGTCGCATGGTGGTCGCCTCGGCCACAATGCGCTCGATCAATGGCTTCTTGCATTCGAGACATCCGATGCCGGCGCTGCGGCAACCCGCCGCGGCCCAATTGCGCGTCGGCTCATCCGAATAGACTTGGTGCAGCGAAAATACCGGGCACTTGTCCGGATCGCCCGGGTCGGTGCGACGCGCCCGCGCGGGGTCGGTCTGCATGGTTTTGAGCTTGCGCGTGATCGAGTCAGGATCTTCCCGAAGACCGATGGTATTGCCGTAGGACTTCGACATCTTGCGACCATCGACGCCAGGCAGCTTCGGCGTCGGCGTCAGCAGGGCCTGCGGCTCGGGAAGGATGCTCACACTCGAACCCTCGAGATAGCCGAGCAGTCGCTCACGATCGGCCACGGTGATGCGCGTGTTCGACTGCACGAGCGCCTGCGCCTTTTCGAGCGAGGCGGTATCGCCCGTCTCCTGAAATTTGCGGCGCAGCTCTCGATAAAGCTGGCCATTGCGCGCGCCGAGTTCGGCGACGGCCTTCTCGGACTTTTCTTCGAAGCCGGCCTCGCGACCAAACAAATTGTTGAACCGCCGTGCGACCTCGCGAGTCACTTCGACGTGCGCCACTTGATCCTCGCCGACCGGCACGTAGCGCGGTCGGTAGAGCAGGATGTCGGCCGATTGCAGCAAGGGGTAACCAAGGAACCCGTAGGTCGCGAGGTCTTTTTCTTGCAACTCGGCCTGCTGATCTTTGTAGGTCGGCACCCGCTCGAGCCAGGAGAGCGGCGTAATCATGGACAGCAACAGATGCAACTCGGCGTGCTCGGGCACATGCGACTGCACGAAGATGGTCGCCACCCCGGGGTTGAGCCCCGCCGCCAGCCAGTCGATCGCCATCTCGCGGGTAAATTCGGGTAAACGGCTCGTGTCCTCATAGCCGGTCGTCAGGGCATGCCAGTCAGCGACGAAGAAGAAACAGGGGTACTGATACTGCAAGTCAACCCAGTTCTTGAGTGCGCCGTGATAGTTGCCAAGGTGCAGTTGCCCGGTCGGACGCATGCCCGAAAGCACGCGGTTGGCTTGCGGGTTAGCGCTCATGAGCTGAAGTCCCGCCTGAGATTGTTGTCATATGTTATTGATTTATAGAGGATTTCATTTCGCAGCCCAACGGGTGAATTTCGCTGGCTACCGAGCTTGTGAATTATACCGTCTGGCTCACAGCCCGAAAGGCTCGAGTCTGCCCCGCCCCTGCCTGGCAATGACCGGCGGATGCGAGGCGAGATCCACCACCGTGGTGGGCTCGAGGCCACAGGCACCCCCATCGAGCAGGGCGTCGAGTTGATTGCCGAGCCGCTCTTCGATCTCGTCGGCATCGTTCAAGGCAAGCCCATCGCCGGGCAGCAAGAGCGTCGAACTCATGATCGGCTCACCGAGCTCGGCCAGCAGCATTCGCGGCACCTCATGGTCGGGCACTCGAATGCCGATGGTGCGCCGTTTTTCATGCTGCAGCCGCCGCGGTACCTCGCGGGTCGCTTCGAGTAAAAACGTGTACGGCCCCGGCGTGCAGGACTTCAGCAGTCGGAACTGCCATGTGTCGACCTTGGCGTAGCGCGCGATCTCGGTGAGGTCGCGGCAGACCAGCGTGAAGTGATGGTGTTTGTCGGCCCCGCGGATGCGACGGATCCGCTCGAGCGCGTCTTTGTCACCAATATGACAGCCGAGCGCGTAGCAAGAATCCGTCGGGTAGGCGATCACGCCACCCGATCGCAGAATCTCTGCGGCGAGCCGCACCAAACGCCGTTGCGGATTATCCGGATGCAGTTGAAACCGTTGCACACGCTTATGATATCGATCGCATGGAAGCCCTGATTGAATTCCTGCCGCTGCTGGCGTTCCTGATCGCCTACAAGTGGCAAGGCATCTACGCCGCGACGGCGACCTTGATGGGCGCCATGGTCCTGTTGCTCATCTACGATCGCTTGCGTCGCCAGCGCATTCCGCCCATGCATTTGGCTAGCGCGGCACTCGTCTTCGTGCTCGGCGGTGCCACACTATGGCTGCGCGATGAGCGCTTCATCATCTGGAAACCGACCGCCCTATTCTGGGCGCTCGCGCTCGCTTGCGTCATCAGCGTCATCCTCCGCAAACCCCTGATCGAGCGCTTGATGACGGCCGCGGCGGCCGAGGCTTTTACCGGTGTTCGACTGGCCGACTGGTCACTCGTCACTTTGGTCTGGGCAGTTTTTTATGTCGTGATGGGAATGCTGAACCTGTGGGTGGCGTGGAACTACCCGCAAGCCACCTGGGTCAACTTCAAGGTTTACGGCATCACCGCCATGAGTTTTGTATTCATCATCGGACAAACCGTATGGCTCACGCGCCGCAGCCGCCCATCCTGAGCGAGGCGATCAGGGCTCGCCTGACGAGCGCATTGACGCCCGTCCAACTCGAGATCCGCGACGACAGCGCGCTACATGCCGGTCACGTCGGGGCCCGCGAAGGCGGGCATTTTCACGTGCTGATCCAGTCGTCCGAGTTTGCAGGTCTTGCGCCGCTTGCTCGCCATCGGCTGGTCTACGCCGCACTTGCCGATTTGATGGGTCAGGGCATTCACGCCCTGTCCATCGATGCCCGCTTGCCCTCATAATCCGCCCTCCTTCGATCACCGATAGACCCGGGACATGTCCATGAAGCATTCGCGTTTGTTTACCGTTCTCGCTCTTGCCGCTCTTGTTGCCGCCTGCCAGCCCAAGGGTGAGGCCAAAGACCCCGCTGCCGAGGCTGCCAAAAAGCCCGTCGCCACCATCAACGGCAAGGCGATCACACAGGGCGAGTTCGACACCTTCGTCAAGCAGGTTGCCGGCCGCGCCGTCGCCGACCTAGACGCCGAACAGAAAAAGCGCGCCCTCGACTCACTGATCGGTCTGCATGTGCTCGCGACTCAGGCCGAGAAGGACGGTCTCGACAAGAAAGCTGACCTCGCCGCCGAGATCGCCCTTACCCGCCTCAACATCTTGCAGCAGGCGGTCGCCACGAAGTACCTCGAAGGCAAAACGCCGACCGAGCAAGAACTGAAAGCCGAGTACGACGCCCAAGTCGCGCAGATGTCGCGCAACGAGTACAAGGCGCGACACATTCTGGTGCCGACCGAGATCGCGGCCACGCAGGTCCTCGAGCGCCTGAAGAAAGGCGAACGCTTCGAAGCGCTTGCCAAAGATTCGCTCGACTCATCGCGTGAAAATGGTGGTGATCTCGGCTGGTTCAGCCCGGCCAGCATGGTCAAGCCCTTCGCCGACGCGGTGATGGCGCTCAAGAAAGGCGAGACTATTGCCAAGCCGGTGCAGACGCAGTTCGGCTGGCACGTGATCCGCCTCGACGATGTACGTGAAGTGCAGCCGCCGCCGTTCGAGCAGGTCAAGCAGCAGCTCAATCAGGCGGTGCTAGCCAAGAAGTTCCGCGCGTACAGCGATGAGCTGACCAAGGCCGCCAAGATCGAAAAGAAGATCTGACGCGCCGCATTCGCAGCGGCGAACAAACGCCCGCCCTCACGGCGGGCGTTTTTCTTTGAGGATGCGCTGCAACGCCGCCTCATCGAGAATCGGGATACCGAGCTCCTCGGCCTTGCGCAGTTTCGAGCCGGCATCGCGCCCCGCCACGAGATAACTCGTTTTCTTCGAGACGCTCCCGGCTGCTTTCGCCCCGAGAGCGCGCAATGCGTCTTCGGCCTCTTCACGCTGCAGGGCATCGAGCGTTCCCGTCAACACGAAGGTGAGTCCCGCAAGCGGCTGATCCCCCGCCGCCGGAACCTCGACCAAGGGCCAATGCAGGCCGGCCGCCTGCAGACGTTCGACAACCTCGCGATTCGCCGCATCAGCAAAGAATTCGACTACATGATGGGCGATCACGGGCCCGACATCGGGCACCTGCTGCACGCCTTCGAGATCGGCAGCCATCAGCCGCTCGAGGGTGCCGAAGTGCGCGGCCAAGGCAGCCGCCGTGGCCTCGCCGACATCGCGAATGCCGAGCGCAAACAGAAAGCGGGCGAGCGTCGTGGCCTTGGACTTTTGCAGCGCGCCAATAATGTTTTCTGCGGACTTCGGACCCATGCGCTCGAGGTTCGCGAGTGTCGTGGCCTCGAGCCGGTAAAGATCGGCGGGCGACTCGACGAGCGCGGCCTCGACCAGTTGATCGACCAACTTCTCACCCACCCCCTCGATGTCGAGCGCGCGACGCGAGGCGAAATGCCGGAGGCGCTCCTTGCGCTGCGCGCTACAACGATATCCACCCGTACAACGCGCAACAGCCGCATCGGCGTCGCGCTCGACGGGTGCCGCACACACCGGACAGTGCGTCGGCAACTGCACCTCGCGCGCCCCTGCCGGACGTCGCTCGGCCAGCACGCGCGCCACTTCGGGAATGACATCGCCCGCACGGCGAACCACCACGGTATCGCCGATGTGTACATCTTTGCGAACGACTTCATCCATGTTGTGCAGCGTCGCGTTGCTGACCGTCACACCACCCACGAAAACCGGCTCCAGCCGCGCAACCGGCGTCAACGCACCCGTGCGCCCGACTTGAAACTCGACGTCGCGCAACTGCGTCAACGCCTCTTCCGCCGGAAACTTGTGTGCCACCGCCCAGCGCGGCGCCCGCGAAACGAAACCGAGCGCACGCTGTGCCGCAACGCTGTCAACTTTGTACACCACGCCATCGATCTGATAAGCGAGCGAGGACCGCCTACGGCCGATCTCGGCGTAATACTCGAGACAGCCGTCGGCGCCACGTACTCGTCTGATCTCGGGCGACACTCGCAGTCCGTAGCCGCGTAGTACGTCGAGGGTCTGGCTGTGCAACGGCGGCAACTCCAGCCCGTCGATCGCACCGACTGCATAAAAGAAAACATCGAGCGGGCGCTGCGCCGTGATTCGCGGGTCGAGCTGGCGCAGGCTACCGGCCGCAGCGTTACGCGGATTGGCAAAGATTTTCTCGCCGCGCTTCGCGGCCTCGGCGTTCAGGCGATCGAAACCCGACACCGGCATGAACACTTCGCCGCGCGCCTCGAACACAGGCGGTGCTTTGCCCTGCAAGTGCAGCGGCAAGGAACGAATGGTGCGCACAGTCGCGCTGACGTCCTCGCCGGTCGTGCCATCGCCGCGCGTTGCCGCGCGCACGAACACGCCGTTTTCATAGGTCACCGAGATTGCAAGGCCATCGAGCTTGGGCTCTGCGGAATATTCGATCTCGTCGGTCGTGCCAAGTCGCTCACGAACCCGACGATCGAAAGCACGCAGGTCGTCTTCGGTAAACGCGTTGTCGAGTGAGAGCATCGGCACGCGGTGTCGCACTTCAGCAAACTCGTCGGTTGGCGTTGCGCCAACGCGCTGCGTCGGCGAATCCGCG
>JBJTAV010000058.1:0-9491 GCA_046091005.1 Gammaproteobacteria bacterium
GCGCTGGTAATTGTTGGCGGAGTTCGCGCTGGTGGTGAGCTCGCCCGAGAAGCTGCCTTCGCCGTATCCCGGGAAATAGAAATTGAAATCGAGCGGTGCGCCGAACTGCAGATTGCCGAAGTTGGAACCCGGTCGGCCGTAGCCCTGCATGGCACCGAGGATGGTCATCATGCGCGCCCATTGCGCGCCCATCGGGCTGCGGCCGGCACCGCCCAAGCCCACGCCCCAACCGCCGGCACCGAGATAGGTTTTCTTTGAGCCCCACTCGCGGGCCAGTGCACGCACATCGCGTGCCGGCACCCCGGTTTCCCCTTCCTGCCACTCGGGGGTTTTGGCGATGCCGTCGCTTTCGCCCAGGATATAAGCCTTCCACTCATCGAAGCCCGTGGTGCGACCTTCGATGAACTTTTTGTCGTAGAGACCTTCGGTGATCCAGACGTGGCAGATTGCCTGCGCCATGGCGGGATCGGTACCGGGCTTGGGCGAAATCCACTTGCCGCCCAAGTGTGCGGCGGTGTGATTGAGATAGGGGTCGATGTGCACCATCTTGATGCCGAGTTTCTTGGCCCACTCGCGCCGCTCGGTGCCCTCGAAGCCGTAGGTGGCATCCGGGTCGCTGGACCAGAAGACGATCATCTCGGCTTCTTTGAGGCAGTCTTCGACCGTGCCGTAAAACTCGGGGCAGCCGAGGCGCAGGCTGTTGCCCCAGTGGTGCATCGCACCCCAGAACCAGCCTTCCCAGCTGTCCGGCGTATGCACGAGCTTGGTCACACCGATGAGGTTCCAGAAGCGGTTGAAGGCACTCATGTAGTGCCCGAGATTTCCCCACTGGTGATGCGAACCGTTGGCGACGCAAACCGCGCCCGGCCCCACCGCCTTGGCGCGCTTGATTTCTTTGCTGACGATATCGAGTGCTTCGTCCCAGCTGATGCGCACGAATTTCGACTTGCCGCGATTCTGGATGTTGCGCTCGCCGTCGGGATCGAAGTCGACGCGCTTCATCGGATGCAGGATGCGGTTTTTGGAATAGACCATCGACTTCAGGCAGAGGCCGTGAGTCGCCACCGTGGTGCGGCGGCTGGGTTTGAAGGTTTGGCCGCGTGCCTTGATCGACCACGAGGCCGCATCACCGTCATCGAAATCGATCGGTGTGGTGCGGATGATCTTGCCGTCCTTCACATAGACGAAGATCGGTCCGCTATTGGTGCCGTTGGTGTAGCGCGTGACGCCACCGCCCAGGTCGGTGCCGGCTTTCCAGGTGACGGTCTCGAGACGCGTGAGCGTCTGCATGAACCAGACGGCGAGATCGTCCGGGCCATCGAGGCCGATCTTGAAATTCTTTGCCGCGTCGATGCGCTCGAGCATGTCGAAGGGCGGGGTGAGAAAGCCCTCGGCGATCTCGCGATTTTTGAAGTGGATGGTGAGCGTGGGCGCGGCATGCAGCCCCGCACGACTTTTGATCTTGCCGTCGCGCAGCTCGATCCAGCGGCCCTCCGGCAGGTCACGCAGGCGGAACTGGGCGACGAGATTGCGTTCGCGCAACCGCGCGGCGTAGGCCGGATAGAGCTTTGACATGGCCCGCATGGCTTGCGGGATGCCCCACAACAATACCGAGAGATTCATCCGCATCCTCCGGAAGGTTATTGCGGAAAACTAACATGGGGTGGCGGCAGGCCGAGAGTGGCTCCCGGCTTAGCCCGCAGCGCGGTTGATCGCTGCCCTCGAGCTTAGGCTGCGGCGACCCCGAGCAGGCTGCCGACGAACCAGGCAATGAGGCCGGCGCCGCCACCGATCAGCACCATGCGCAGCGCACCCCGCCAGGCATCGCGCCCGGTGAAGAGGCTGATGGCCATGCCGACGCCGGCAAGCGCCACGACCGTGATGCCGATCGTCCACAAGAGCGCGCCCGAGGCGGCGATGCCGAGCAGCGGCCCGATCAAAAACGGCAGCAGCGGCAACACCGCGCCGATCGAGAAGGCGAGGAATGAGGAGACTGCAGCGCCGATGGGCGAGCCGAGATCATCCGGGTTGAGCCCGAGTTCTTCGCGTGCCAAAACCTCGAGTGCCTGCTCGGGTCGGGTGACGAGGGCGCGGGTCATTTCGCGGGCCTGGTCGATATCCATGCCGCGCGCGGCGTAGATGAGCGCGAGTTCTTCGGCTTCCTCTTCGGGGTATTCGTCGAGTTCTTCTTTTTCGAGGGCGATTTGATATTCGTACATGTCGCGCTGCGAGCGCACCGAGACGTATTCACCGGCCGCCATCGAGAGCGCGCCCGCGAGCAAGCCCGCGACACCGGTGAGCAGCACAGTACCCGGCGAGCTACCGGCGCCCGCCACACCCATGACGAGCGCCGCGTTCGAGACGAGTCCGTCGTTGATGCCGAATACGGTGGCGCGCAGATTGCCGCCGGAAACGCCGCGATGACGCTGACCCACCTGCGAGATGGAGGTGGGCATCGCGTGGCCTGCAACCGTGCTGCCCGAGTACACCGACACGCCACGCAGCTTCATGGCCGCGAGCACGTGCCGTGCCGCACGCGGCCCGATGCGATCAACTAGCGAGGCAACGATGCGAGCGCGGACCGAAGGCTGAAAGTGGTAGTCGCGATGCGGTTCGATCGCCTGCCATTTGAGGGCCTGGTCGGCGGCGGCTTCGCCGAGTAGACGGAACATCCGGCTCTTCGCCGGATCGCTTTCACGCGCGGCGACACGGGCGTACAGCCACGCCGATTCTTTTTCGTGATACCAGCTGTCGGGGCCCGCACTCACGCGCGATGCCCGCGATGACGGCTAGCGTTCGCGGCCATCGTCGTCATCGTCTTCGAGGTCCTCGTCTTCGTCCTCGTCCCAATCGTCATCTTCGTCCTCGTCGTCATCTTCGTCCCAGTCGTCGTCCTCGTCCTCATCGTCGTCTTCGTCGGACCAGCCTTCGGGTTCTGCGATGAGTTCGAGGTCGAACTCGTGCCACTCTTCGAGATCGAGTTCTTCGATCTCGCCGTCGAGATATTCGATCTCGACGAGTTCGGCATCTTCATCCACCGAGAGCACGCGAAATGTTTCATCGTCCTCGACGTTTTCGTACCACTGGCCCTTGACGGGTTCGTAATCTCTGCTCACGGCTTCACCTCAACACGGAGAATATGGGCTCCGGTGCGGGATTTTACTGCGACTCTCAACTATAGTGCCACGCGTTCAGGATTCTTCTGCATGCCCGCCCGCGCACAATCCAATCCGTCCGCCTCTCCGCTCAGCCGTGCCCGCCGCGTCGTGGTCAAGGTCGGCTCCGCTTTGCTGGTCGATGGTGCAACGGGCCGACTGAACCGCGCTTGGCTCGAGTCCCTCATCGAAGACGTGGTGAGGCTGCGCACACAGGGCAAGGAGGTGGTGCTGGTGTCCTCGGGTGCCATCGCGCTGGGTCGGCGCCATCTGGGTTTGGCGAAGGGCCCGTTGCGTCTCGAGGAGAGTCAGGCCGCAGCGGCGGTCGGTCAGATCCGTCTCGCGCATGCCTACAAAGAACTGCTCGAGCAGTGGGACCTGCAGGTCGCGCAAGTGTTGCTGACGCTTGAGGATAGCGAGCAGCGGGTGCGCTATCTCAACGCCCGCGCCACGCTCAATGCGTTGCTCGAGCGCGGCGCGATCCCGGTCATCAATGAAAACGACACGGTAGCGACAGCCGAAATTCGCTACGGCGACAACGATCGCTTGGCGGCGCGGGTGGCGCAGATGGTGAGCGCAGATTGCGTCTTGCTGCTCTCCGATATCGATGGCCTCTACACGGCCGATCCGAACCGTCACCCCGATGCCGAGTTCATTCCGCTCGTTCGCGAGATCACGCCAGAGATCGAGGCCATGGGTGGTGAGTCTGCGTCTGATGTCGGTCGCGGAGGCATGACGACCAAAATCATCGCTGCAAAGATTGCGATCGCGGCGGGCGCGCATTTTTGCATCGCTCCGGGTTCGCCACGGCATCCGGTGCGACGCATCGAACAGGGCGCGCGTTGCACCTGGTTCAAACCCAAATCTTCGCCCGTCGCAGCGCGCAAGCAGTGGATCGCGGGTACGCTGCGTCCGGCCGGTGAGCTCGTGGTCGATGCCGGTGCGGAGCGTGCGCTGCGCGCCGGCAAGAGTCTGCTGCCTGCGGGGGTTACCGCGCTGCGGGGTCGCTTCGAGCGCGGCGATACGGTGAGTGTGGTGAATGCCCAAGGGCGCGAACTGGCGCGCGGCATCGTTGCCTACTCCGATTCGGAAGCGGCGCGCATCCTCGGTCGTCGCAGTGGCGAGATCGCCGCCGTGCTCGGTTTTGCCGGTCGCGATGAGCTGATCCATCGCGATGATCTGGTGATGCAGTGACTCAGGCTGCGCTCGAGGGCCTGATGCAGCAACTGGGCGAGGCCGCTCGCGCAGCACAACCCGTGCTCGCGCGGGCCAGCCGTGAGCAGAAAGATCGCGCCTTGATGGCTGCCGCCGCGGCGCTGCGACGGTCGCTGCCAACGCTGCTCGAAGCCAATGCCCGCGATATGCAGGCTGCCGAAGCGCGCGATCTGTCGGCGGCGATGCTCGATCGACTGCGCCTCGATGGGGCGCGCATCGAGGCGATCGCTCGCGGGCTCGAGGATATTGCGACGCTGCCCGATCCAGTGGGTCGCAGTCTTGCCGAGTGGACGCGACCCAACGGTCTGCGCTTTGCGCGAGTGGCGGTGCCGCTCGGGGTCATCGGCATCATCTATGAAAGTCGTCCGAACGTGACGGCTGATGCGGGTGCCCTGTGTTTGAAGTCGGGCAACGCAGTCATTCTTCGCGGTGGCTCGGAGAGTTTGCATTCGAGCGCGGCGATCCACGCGTGTTTGGTCGAAGGTTTGCGCGCCGCGGGTCTGCCCGAAGCTTGCGTGCAATGCGTGCCGGTCGCCGATCGTGATGCTGTCGGCATGATGCTCGGCGGCCTCGATGGCGCGATCAATGTCATCGTGCCGCGCGGCGGCAAGGGTCTGGTGGCGCGCGTGCAGCGCGAGGCGCGGGTGCCCGTGATCGGTCACCTCGATGGCAACTGTCATCTCTATGTCGATCGCGACGCCGACCTCGCGATGGCGATGGCGATCACGCTGAACGCCAAGCTGCGACGAACCGGGGTTTGCGGTGCGGCGGAGACTTTGCTCGTCGACCGTGCGGCGCCACCGGCGTATTTGCCGGCGCTCGTGACGGCGCTGCTTGATGCGGGTTGCGAAGTGCGCGGCGATGCGAGCGTGCAGCAGGTCGATGCTCGCGTGAAGGCGGCGATCGAGGCCGATTGGGATACCGAGTTTCTCGAGGCGATCATCGCGGTGCGAGTGGTCGACGGCGTGCGCGAGGCGATGGCGCATATCGCGCGTCACGGCTCAGCGCATACCGAATCGATCATCACGGGCAACGAGGCTACAGCCCGCGAGTTTCTCGAGGGCGTGGATAGCGCGATCGTGCTGCACAATGCCTCGACGCAATTTGCCGATGGCGGTGAGTTCGGCATGGGCGCCGAGATCGGTATTTCGACCGATCGCTTTCACGCGCGCGGCCCGGTGGGTCTTGAGCAGCTGACGAGCTACAAATATGTGGTGCACGGCTCGGGGCAGATCAGACCCTGAGCGTTATCTTTGGTGCGGGCTAGTTGCCCGCGCGGCGCTCCAGGAGCCCAAGCGCACCACCCTGCAAAGAAAACACTGCGCCCAAGCCCCGCTCGCGAAGCGCCCGCGTGGTGCCGAGACTGCGCGCACCCCGCGCACAAACGAGCAGATAGCGGCCTTCCACGGGCAGGTTCCGCCCCTCAAGCAGCTCGTTCATCGGGATGGCGAGAGCAGGCAGAGGCAGCGGCGTTGCCGCGATTTCTTTGGCATCGCGGATATCGATCAGTGCGTAGCCCGCATCGACTGCAAGTTGCAGGTCATCGAACTGCAATTCCGGCGAACCGTCTGCCATCTCGGTCTGCAGCTGCTGCGTGGCTTTTTGCAGTGCGCTCGCCGCGAGCGTGCAGCGGCCTGCGCAATCGCTGCGCCGACGCGCGCGGAGGCGCGTGGTACCGAGGCCGAGAAGGTCAACCGTGAGCACTTCGTCGCCGAGCCGGCCCGGTAAATCAAGCAGCAACTTCAGCGCCTCGAGCGCCTGCAGACTGCCGAGCACGCCCGGTACCGGTCCGAGCACGCCGGCCTCGGCGCAGTTGGCCACCACGCCGTCGCGTGTGGCTTCGGGCCACAGGCAACGCAGACAGGCGCCAGCGCGGCGCGGATCGACCACCTGCAGCTGACCCTCGTACTGATGAACGCTGGCAAAGATTGCGGGTCGACCGAGCGCATGGGCGAGGTCATTGAGCAAAAATTTGGTGCCGAAGTTGTCGCTGCAATCGATGATCAGCTCAGCGTTTTCGAGCAGTTTGGCGGCGTTCAGCGCATCGAGTCGCTGCGCATGCACTTCGACCGCCACTTCGGGATTGAGTGTGCGCACCCGAGCGGCTACCAGTTCGGCTTTGGCTTGTCCGCAATCGGCGAGCGCGTACCAGGTCTGACGATGCAGATTCGAGGGCTCCAGCCGATCGCCGTCGATGATGATGAGTTGGCCTACGCCGGCCCCAGCCAAAAATTGCAGCACCGGAACACCGAGTCCGCCGGCGCCTACCACGGCAATGCGCGCCGCGCGCAGTTTGGCTTGGCCTGCCGCACCGACTTCGCGCAGATTCATTTGCCGTGAGTAATCGGGCGCGAGCGCCGAGTGCTGCGCGCGCGCAGGCTTGTGCGCGTGATCGTGCGCGTGATCGTGCGCGTGATCGTGTGCGTGATCGTGTGAGTGATCGTGTGAGTGCTGCGGCGCGGTGGCGCAACGCTCGCAGTTCACCCAGCCCGAGTCGCCACTGACGTAGTGCTCTTTTTTCCAGATGGGAACGCGGTGCTTGACCTCGTCGATGATGTAGCGACAGGCTTTGAAAGCCTCATCGCGATGACGCGCGCTGACGCCGACCCAGACCGCAAGTTCCCCCAGTGCCAGATCGCCGATGCGATGCACGCAACGCGCGTTCTCGACCCCGTACTTCGCGCAAGCCTCGGCGATGATGCGCTCACCCTCGCGCACGGCGAGTTCGGCGAAGGCCTCGTATTCGAGATGTGTGACTTCCTGACCTTCGTTGTGATTGCGCACCCAGCCTTCGAAAGCGGCATAGCCGCCGCAGCGGGGATCGGCGAGTTCGCGCTGCAATGCAGGCACATCGACCGCTCGGGCGCTGAAACTGAAGCGGGCGTGATCGCCGAGCGAGCGGGCCATATGGCTAGGCCTCAACCGCCGGCGACGGGCGGAATGAACACGATCGAGTCGCCGCTCTGCAAAGGCTGATTCCAATCGCCGAACTCGGCATTGACCGCAACCTTCAGCATTTCGAGCGGCAAGCTGAAACCGTATTTCCGCTGCAGCTCAGCGTAGAGCTCGGCCGGTGTGCGCGCCGCGGTCGCAAGCGATTCTTCGCTGCGACCCGCTTGTTCGCGCAGCAGTGCGAAGTACTGCACCCGCAAGGTGAGCGATGAGGCGTTGGTGGCGGACAGCGTTTGCATGGTCTGCCAATAGTCGGTGGTCGAATTGACGTTGTCGAGAGCGGCGGCATGCAGCGGTTCGAGCAGCTTCGCCGATTGTTCGATCAGAAATTTCCGCGGGCAGTTCCGCCCCGAGGCCGCATAGCGTGCGAGCGGCATCGCCGAGGCGGGCTCGTACACGGCACACAGCGGCTCGGGTAGGCCATCGTGACTCGAGCGGTACGCCGTTGCCAGAGCAGAGCGATCACGATGGCGATCGAGATGTTGCAAGGTCGCTTCGTCCAGAAAAGGCAGGTCGCAGGCGAGTACCAGCCACGCCGCCTTGGGATGCCGCTGCTGCGCCGCCAGGATCCCGGCAAGGGGGCCGACCTGATCCGCTTGATCGACGATCTGCGGATAGCGGCTGCGCAGCGGGTCTGCGGTCTGATCGGCGCGTACCGAGACATAGGCTTGGTCGGTCACCTTGGCCAACAAATCATAGGCCGCTTCAAGTTGGGTGCGACCGCGGTACTGCAGCGCGGCTTTGTCACGACGCATGCGCGTGCTGCGCCCGCCGGCAAGCAATAGACCGAGTAGCGGTGGCGCCGAATCCATCATCGCTTTGGGTCGCGCTTGAAGTCGCGCTTGCCACCCCGCTTGGCGAGCAGCCGAACGCTCTCGATGACGATGTCGTGGGAGAGCGCCTTGCACATGTCGTAGACGGTGAGCGCGGCGACGGTGGCACCGGTGAGTGCCTCCATTTCGACGCCCGTCTTGTGCGTGGTGCGCACCGTGCAACGGATGGTGATTCGACCGCTACGCGTCGAGTCGATGTCGATATCGCAATGATCGATCGGCAGCGGGTGACAGAATGGAATGAGTTCGTGCGTGCGCTTGACCGCCTGCACCGCCGTGATCACTGCAGTGTCGAACACGGGGCCCTTGCGCGTGCGATGACCGGTGGCGGCGAGCGCGCGGGCCACGGCGGCGGGGAGATGCATGCGCGCCTCGGCCGTGGCTTCACGCGGCGTGATTTCTTTGGCGCTGACATCGACCATGGTCGGCCGCCGCGTGGCGTCGAGGTGGGTGAGCCCGGCCGTCGATTTGCGCTGCTTCATCGTCCGCCTCACCCGCCGATGTGGAACATTTCGACTTTGCGACCCGCTTCGGCGAGCGCGCCGCGGCGTTCGCTGTAGCGATCATCGCGGCGCCGCCAGATGCCACGCAGCAGATCGAGCAATTCTTCGTCGCTCGCACCGGCGCGCAGCGGCGCGCGCAGGTCAGTGCCGAGCGTGGCGAACAGGCAAGTGTACAGCGTGCCGTCGGAAGACAGGCGCGCCCGCGAGCAGTCGCTGCAGAAGGGTTGCGAGACCGAAGAAATGAAACCGATCTCGCCTTCGCCATCATCAAACGCGTAGCGTTCGGCGACCTCGCCATGATAGTTGCGTTCGCGCGGCGTCATCGGCCAGCGCGCCGCGATGGCGGCCGCGAGCTCGCGCGACGGCACGACCCGATCAGCCTTCCACTCATTGCGATTACCGACATCCATATATTCGATGAAGCGCACGATCACGCCCGTACCGCGAAAACGCTCGACGAGTTGCAGCGCAGTGTGATCGTTGACGCCGCGCTGGATCACGGCATTGACTTTGATGGGCGCGAGCCCGACGAGCCGTGCCGCCTCGATGCCGGTGAGCACTTCGTCCACACCACCGAAACCACCGCTCATTTTTGCAAAGACTTCAGGGTCGAGGCTGTCGAGACTCACCGTAATGCGCGTGAGTCCCGCGGCTTTCAGTTCGGTGGCGTACTTGGCGAGCAACATGCCATGGGTGGTGAGCGCGACATCTTCGATGCCCGGCAGGGTCGAGAGGTCGCCCACGAGATCGGTGAGATTGGGCCGCAACAGCGGCTCGCCACCCGTAATGCGCAGCTTGCGCACGCCGAGGGTGGCGGCGAGGCGCGCGAGGCG
>JBJTAV010000059.1:0-6266 GCA_046091005.1 Gammaproteobacteria bacterium
TTCACGGCGATGACGCGTCTCGATCACAACCGCGCGCTGTCGCAGCTTGCCGAAAAAACCGGCAACCACGTGAATGACATTCAGAAGATGATCATCTGGGGCAACCACTCGGCGACCCAGTATCCCGACCTCAAGCATTGCTTCGTGAAAGGTCAACCCGCGCGCTCGCTCGTCGATGCCGAATGGATCGAGAGGACCTTTATCCCTACCGTGCAGCAGCGCGGTGCCGCAATCATAAAGGCCCGCGGTGCTTCGTCGGCGGCCTCTGCGGGCTCCGCCGCCATCGATCACATCCGCGACTGGTTCCGCGGTTCCACCCAGGGCGACTGGGTGTCGATGGGTATCCCCTCGGATGGCAGCTACGGAATCCCGGAAGGCGTGATCTATTCCTATCCGGTCGTCTGCCGCGGCGGCCATTACGAAATCGTGCAGGGGCTCGCCATCGACGAAGGCAGCCGCAAGCGCATGGATGCCACGCATCAGGAGCTACTCGAAGAGCGCGATGGCGTGAAAGAGCTGCTCGGCTGATTTACCCGGGGCGGCAGGTTTCGGACCTGCCGCTCTTTATCCTTAAGCGCGGCGACAGTAGGCTCTACCCATGAGCCACTTTCTCGTAGCCCTCGCCCTGCTGGCATTGACTGCCTGGGCACTGACGCTCAAGGGCGGCGTCTTCGCAATCCTGTTCGTCGTTGCGCTGCTGTACCTCGCGTACAAGCGGCTCAGCCTGCTTGCCTATACGGCAACCTTCGGAGTGCTGCTGGTCGCCTATTCGGCCATCGGCGAACCCGCAGGTCTCTGGAAAGGATTTCTTTGGTTGCTGTTCGCGGCACTCGCGCTGCTCAACATCGTGCCCTTGCGACAGCGCCTGCTGACCCGACCCTTCATGCGCATCTACCGACGCATGCTGCCGTCGATGTCATCGACCGAGCGTGCAGCGCTCGAAGCCGGCACGGTGTGGTGGGACGGCGAACTCTTCACCGGCAAGCCTGACTGGTCAAAGTTGCTCGGTGCCAAAACACCGGTACTCACCGCCGAGGAGCAAGCCTTTCTCGACGGGCCCTGCGAAGAACTCTGTCGAATGATCGACGATTTCGACATCACGCATCGCCGAGGCGACATGCCGCCCGCGGTCTGGGACTTCCTCAAGCACAAGGGCTTCTTCGCGATGATCATCCAGAAGAAGTATGGCGGGCTCGAATTCTCTGCTTACGCACACTCCTGCGTGCTGGCCAAGCTCTCGACCCGCAGTGCAACCGTATCTTCGACGGTGGCGGTACCGAACTCGCTGGGGCCTGGCGAACTGTTGCAACACTACGGCACCGAGGATCAAAAAAATCACTATCTGCCTCGGCTTGCTCGCGGCGAGGACATTCCCTGCTTTGCATTGACCGGACCGCGCGCAGGTTCGGACGCGGCCTCGCTGCCGGACTCGGGCATCGTCTGTCGCGGCCAATGGCAAGGGCGCGAAATCATTGGTCTGCGTCTCGACTTTTCGAAGCGCTACATCACGCTCGCTCCAGTCGCCACCGTGATCGGGCTTGCCTTTCGCATGTTCGACCCCGAGCGCCTGCTCGGCGGCAACAGCGACCTCGGCATCACCTGCGCACTGATCCCGCGGGAAACACCGGGTATCACCATTGGCCGTCGGCACTTTCCGCTCAATGTGCCGTTCCAGAACGGGCCTATCCAGGGTCGTAACGTGTTCGTGCCACTCGACTTCATCATCGGTGGCCCCGCGATGGCGGGACAGGGCTGGCGCATGCTGGTCGAGCAACTCTCGGTCGGTCGCTGCATTTCTTTGCCCTCGAGCGGCACGGGTGGTGGCAAAGCGGCGGTATTCGCCACGGGTGCCTACGCGCGCATCCGTCGTCAGTTCAATATGCCGATCGGCAAATTCGAGGGTATCGAGAGCGTGATCGCACGCATGGTCGGGCTCACCTACACCATGGATGCTGCCCGCTCGGTGACCGCGGGCGCCATCGACGGCGGCGAAAAGCCATCGGTCCCCTCGGCCATGCTCAAGTATCACGTCACCGAGATGAGCCGGCAGATCGCCAATGACGCGATGGATATTCACGGCGGCAAGGGTATTTGCCTCGGACCCCGCAACTATCTCGGTCGCGGGTATCAGGTGGTGCCGGTGGCGATCACGGTCGAGGGCGCGAACATCCTCACCCGCAGCCTGATCATCTTCGGTCAAGGTGCCATCCGCTGTCATCCTTATGTTCTCAAAGAAATGGAAGCAGCACGCAACCCTGACCGCGCACAGGGTGTGCGCGACTTCGACCATGCGCTGCTCGGTCATGTCGGTTTCACGCTGAGCAATGCCGTGCGCTCCTTGATCATGGCACTCACCAACGCCCGTTTCACGGCTGCACCGGTCGATGGACCTGTCGCCCGCTACTATCAGCATATCGTGCGTTTCTCGGCGAGCTTTGCGTTTGCAGTCGATGTCGCCATGCTGAGCCTAGGCGGCTATCTCAAGAAAAAAGAAAATCTCTCGGCGCGACTCGGCGACGTGCTCTCGTGCATGTATCTGGCCTCGATGGTGCTCAAGCATTATGAAAATCAGGGGCGTCGTCCGGAAGATCTGCCCATCGTCGAATGGGCCTGTCGCAATCTGCTCTATAAAGCGCAGGAGCAGTTGCATGGTTTCCTGCGCAATTTTCCCAATCGTTTTCTGGGCGGCGCGATGCGTTTGTTGATCTTCCCGCGCGGCCTGCAGTACTCCGCACCCGATGATCGTCTCGGTCGTACGCTCGCAGAGCTCGTGCTGCAGCCCGGTGAGGTACGCGATCGGCTCTGCTACCCGGTCTATCGCCGAGTCGAAGCGGGTAACGCGCTCGGCCTCTTGCAAGAAGTTCTCGAGATGGCCGAGCAGGCCGAGACGCTCGAGAAGCGGCTGCGAGTCGAAGGGGTCAAAACCGGTCGTGTCACGGCACTCGATCTGCCCGGGCAAATCGACGAGGGCGAGCGTTCAGGGCTGCTCTCGAGCGAAGAGGCTGCCTGGCTGCGCAACTATGATCGCAAGGTCATGGATCTCATCCATGTCGATGACTTTGCGCCGCATGAACTCGGCACCAACGGCAAACCGCGGCTCCGGGATGACGTACCGGCGCAGGAACAAAACGAACTGCTCGCGTGAACTGCCAAAACTGCGATGCCGCGCTCACCGGCCCTTACTGCGCGCAATGCGGGCAGAAGAGCGATACGCATCAGCCGACGTTCGGGCATTTCGTCGGTGAAACCGCCGAGAGTCTCACGCATGCCGACTCGCGGTTGTGGCGCACTCTCTGGCTGCTGATCTCGAGACCCGGGTTTTTGACCACGGAATTCTTTGCGGGTCGACGGGCCAGCTATCTGCCGCCTATTCGGCTCTACATCGTACTCAGCGTCGCCTTTTTTCTGGCGCTGGCACTCGTACCGCAAAGTGAAAGCCCTGCCAAAAGTACAGACAAAATAAATATCAACGCAGACTGCAAAACGCTGCAGTACCACGGTCCACTCAGCCATATCGTGCAAAACAAGTTGCGCGATGCCTGTCTGCAGGTGCAGCGGGGTGACAGCGGTCAACTGGCAAAGACGTTTCTCGCCAACCTGCCCAAAGCCATGTGGGTGATGTTGCCGTTATTTGCGTTCTTGATGCTGGCGTTCTGGTGGCGACCGCGCAGGTTTTACGCCGAGCATGTGCTGTTCCTGATTCATAACCATAGCGCGGTCTTCGCCCTGCTGACTGTCGATCTTCTCGCCAGCAGCTTCATTCCGGATTCGATCGGTGGATGGATCAGCTTCGTCATCTGCACCTATCTGCTTTGGTACACCTGGCGAGGGATGCGCAATTTTTATGGCGACTCGCGCGGGCTTGCCCTGTTCAAGTTCAGTGCACTGGCACACCTCTACGTGTTCTGCGCAGTTCTGATGCTGACGCTGACGGGGCTCGCCGCAGTACTTGCGATCTGACACAGGTCACTGGCTGCAATGTTCGAAGACCGCGCTATTCTCCATGTCGACATGGATGCGTTCTATGCCTCCGTCGAGCAGCGTGACAATCCGGAGTTGCGTGGCAAACCGCTGATCGTCGGCGGCACGAGCGGACGAGGCGTGGTGGCCGCTGCAAGCTACGAAGTGCGCAAATACGGAGTGCGTTCGGCCATGCCGATCCGTCGTGCGCTCGCGCTCTGCCCCGATGCCATCTGCGTCAGACCGCGAATGGCGCGCTATGCCGAAGTGTCGGCACAAGTATTCGAGATTTTCCGCGAATATACGCCGCTCGTTGAAGGCCTGTCGCTCGATGAGGCTTATCTCGACGTCACGGCAAGTCGTGCGCTCAAAGGCGACGCGGTCACGATCGCCAGCGAGATCAAAAGCCAAATCCGCGCGCGCACCGCCCTTGGTGCATCGGTCGGTGTCGCGGCCAACAAGCTCGTCGCGAAAATCGCTTCGGATCTGCAAAAACCCGATGGGCTGACCGTGGTGCCACCCGAACGCGTCAACGAAATACTCGACCCGCTGCCGATCAAACGCCTGCCTGGGCTCGGTCGCAAGAAAGGCGAGCAGGTAGTCACCGCCGGGCTGCGTACTCTCGGCGAGCTGCGTCTCGCCGAAGAGGAACACCTGCGGCCGTTGTTCGGCAAACACTGGCAGGAGTGGCGCGACCGTGCCGCGGGTATCGACGATCGCGAAGTCATTGCCGAGCACGACGAAAAGTCAGTCAGCAACGAGCGCACCTTCGGCGAAGATTTGAGTGACAGTTCCGTCATGCGCGCGGAGCTGTCAGCCCTTGCTGACAAGGTCGCCGCGCGATTACGAACCAAGCAACTGCAGGCCAACTGCATCGGCATCAAGATCAGACTGCATGACTTTCGCACGCTCACCCGGCAGATGACCTTGAGCAAACCAACATGTGAGAGTCGCGTGATTGCGGACTGCGCCCTCTCGCTGTTCGAGGTTTGGTGGGCAGCGGCGCGCAAGCCGCGAGTTCGGCTGCTGGGCGTATCCACTGCAGATTTTGTCGATGACGCGCAGCAAGATCTTTTTGTCGATGTCGAGCGCGTCCAGAACGAAAAACTGGATGCCACACTCGATGCCATTCGCGAGAAATTCGGTGGCGCGGCCTTGGGTCGTGCGAGCCTGCTCAAACGCGGGCGCTAAATCGTGCAGCGGGCAACATCAGCCCCATCGCCATGCCGGCAAGCACACCGAAAAGATGGGCATCAGTGACGACTGCCGCAGCATTGGTCGAAAACGGCAGCGGACCAAAGATGTTTTCCTGCACGATTTTGGCAAGCCCGAAGGCCGCCACGAACCATGCAATACCGTATTGGCGATCACGATCAATGATCAGCCTGACCACCGCTGCAGCAGCCCAGGCGTGCAGCAGCCCCGATAAACCTACATACCAATCGATATCACTCAGCGACCAAAGACCGGCATCGATTGTCGCGACAGCAACAAGCAAGATCACGAGCAGATGGCGCAGCGCAAATACCCGACCGAACAGTCGCCACAACAACAGAAGGGCCGCGACGTTTAGACAGGCGTGTACAAGATCGAGATGGACGAGATGTCCAGTCAGCAAACGCCACCACTCGCCCGCGGCGATAGCTTCTCTCGACCATTGCAAAGAATCGATGAGCCGATCGCTCATGGTTCAAGAGCACTCATGATTCAAGGGCAAAGAATTTGCAGCTTGCGAAGTCCGCCTCGCTCGACAGGGTCGCAAGCGCAGCCTGCCCCTCGATCGGCAGATCCATCGAACATACGCTGGCCACTTGACCGGGAAGTTTTATCAAAGAAACCCTTTTGAAATCGCGATCAGTACCCACTTGCAGCTCGCGCGGGTTCCAGGCAAAGCCACTGCCTACGGCTTTGAGCACCGCTTCTTTGCGCGTCCAGCCACGCAGAAAAACCACATCGGGGGAATCGGCATCTGCCGCCGCGAGCTGCGCTGCAGCAAACTCGGCGCGTTCGGTATCGGTGAACACCCGCCCCGCCAAGCGTTGCGCATTGGGTACCGTTCGCCTCGTCTCGACATCCACGCCGATCGGGGGCTCGCGACTGACCCCCAGCAGCCACGCACCGTAGCTGTGACTTTGGTTGAACTGCAGGGACGGCCGTCCTGCCAGCGAAGAAATCATCGGCTTGCCATGCTCGCTGGTTGCAAAAGTCAGGGTGCCGCCATCGACGCCGAGTCGAGCGCCCAACACGCTGCGCAGCAAGATTCTCGAGACTACGTAATCGCGGCGTACCCCCGCTGCAGTCATCGA
>JBJTAV010000060.1:0-17181 GCA_046091005.1 Gammaproteobacteria bacterium
TCAAGCCCGACAACGCGGCTGTTCGTCAAGCGATACGCGAGAAAACCCCCCTCGTGCTATTCGGCAGCTACAACGAGCGCATGTACCTGGCCGAGCTCGGACCTCGTGCGATGTACATCCCGGCCTCTTTTCCGGGAGCCATCATCCGGCGCCACACAGGCACGCCTTTCATGGGCTACGCCGGTGCCACCTATCTCGTGCAGGAAGTCTGCAACGCGCTGTTCGATGCGCTGTTCAATATTTTGCCGCTCGGCACCGAGATGGACAAAGTCGATGCCACACCTGCGCGCCTGCTGCGCGAGGCGAGCCCTTGGGATGCCGAGGCGCTCTCGCTGCTCGACGAGATCGTCGCCAATGAACCTTATTTGGTGCGTATTTCCGCCGCCAAGAGACTGCGTGATCGCGCTGAGCGCGACGCCCGTCTCGCCGGTGAAGAGCGCATCACGGTGGCCCGCGTTGCATGTGCGCGGGCGGAGCTCGCCGGAGGACGTGCCGCATGAGAGGGAATTTCATGCAAACGACCGAGTGTCGTGAGGGGGAAAGCATTGTCGGGCGGTGGCCATCTTGGTGGCGCCCGCAGGTTGTGACCCGGGTCGCAGCCGACAATCCCTGCCGCGCGGGAGTGCGCGGAAAAGCAACGTTGGTTAGGAGGTAATTGGAAATGGCTGACGGAAAAAGCATTTCTGGAGCCACACCGGATGAGGCACGCGCCATCAACCGGTTCTTCTGGATGAGCACTTGGTTGTGGTTCGCGGTTTCCGCGCTCGCTCACTACCTGATCTGGAACTGGGTTCCCTGGTTCTGATCACTCATCAAATAATTCAGGAGAAATATTATGTGGCGTATATGGATGGTTATGGATCCCCGCAAGGTGATCATCGTCGGCGGTATCGCTGTCGCTTCGATCGTCGCCACGAATCACTTCGTGCAACTGAGCACCAAGTATTCGTGCTGGCTCGACGGCAAGGAAAGCGGCAGCTGCATGGCTGAGGCTCCGGCTTCTGCCAGCAACGTGCAGCACAACGCTCCGCTGCCGAACTGACCTTTGAGTGGCGAACGGCGGCGGACTACGGGTTTTGTACTCGCAGTCCGTCGCCCGACGCATCGGGATCAAAGATAAATGAAGGGCGGGAACTCCCGCAGAGCTTGACGGGGAACAGTCATGGCAATGCTCAACTTCGAAAGAAAGTACCGAATCAGGGGCGGAACCCTGGTTGGCGGCGACCTGTTCGACTTCTGGATAGGCGCTTTTTACGTTGGATTCTTTGGCGTGACCGCAGCGTTCTTTTCGCTGTTGGGCACTGCACTGCTGGTGTACGGGGCGGCCCTGGGGCCAACCTGGAACCTCTGGCAGATCAGCATCGCGCCACCTGATCTGAGCTACGGGCTCGGATTGGCACCGCTCGAAGAGGGCGGCATCTGGCAGCTGGTGACGATCTGCGCGGTCGGCGCGTTCGTCTCTTGGGCGCTGCGCGAGGTGGAGATCTGTCGCAAGCTCGGCATGGGATTTCATGTGCCGGTCGCTTTCGGCAGCGCGATCCTCGCCTACGTGACGCTGCAGGTGATCAGGCCGTTGCTGCTCGGCGCCTGGGGTCATGCGTTCCCGTACGGCATCTTCAGTCATCTCGACTGGGTGTCGAATGTGGCGTACCAGTACCTGCACTTTCACTACAACCCGGCGCATATGGTGGCGGTGACGTTCTTCTTCACCACCGTGCTGGCGCTCGCTCTGCACGGTTCACTCGTGCTGTCGGCGCTGAATCCGGCGAAGGGTGAAGTGGTTAAGGGAGCGGAACACGAAAACACGTTCTTCCGCGACAACATCGGCTACTCGATCGGCACGCTCGGCATTCACCGCTTCGGACTTCTGCTCGCGATCAATGCGGGCGTGTGGAGTGCGATCTGCATCGTGGTGAGCGGTCCGTTCTGGACTCGTAGCTGGACAGACTGGTGGGCGTGGTGGCTCAACCTGCCCATCTGGAATTGAGGTAAGCACACATGGCTGAATATCAAAACCTCTTTACGCGCGTGCAGGTCACTGCACCGCACTATCCCGGCGTTCCCCACAATCCGCGTGGCGTCTGGGTGCGCGGCGTCAAAGCGAGTGCAAACTACTGGCTCGGCAAGATCGGTGATGCGCAGATAGGACCGTTCTATCTCGGCAGCACGGGCTTCGCGTCGATCCTGTGTTTCATCATCGCCTTCGAGATCGTGGGCCTCAATATGCTCGCTTCGGTGAACTGGAATCCCCTGCAGTTCATCCGGCAGCTGTTCTGGCTCGCGCTAGAGCCGCCTGCTCCGCAGTACGGTTTGCGCATCCCGCCGCTCAAAGATGGTGGCTGGCATCTGATGGCCGGGTTCTTCCTGACCATGTCGGTGCTGCTGTGGTGGGTACGCACGTACAACCTCGCGCGCAAACTCAAGATGGGCACCCACACGGCTTGGGCTTTCGCCTCGGCGATCTTCTTGTTCCTGGTGCTCGGCTTCATCCGCCCGGTGCTGATGGGCAGCTGGTCCGAAGGTGTGCCTTTTGGCATCTTCGCGCACCTCGACTGGACCGCGGCGTTCTCGCTGCGTTACGGCAATCTGCTCTACAACCCGTTCCACGCTTTGTCGATCGTGTTCTTGTATGGCTCGGTGCTGCTGTTCGCCATGCACGCCGGCACGATCATGGCGGTGAGCCGCTTCGGCGGTGAGCGTGAAGTCGAGCAGGTACTCGATCGCGGCACGGCCTCTGAGCGCGCGGCGCTGTTCTGGCGCTGGACGATGGGCTTCAACGCGACCATGGAGTCGATCCACCGTTGGGCTTGGTGGTTTGCGGTGCTGTGCACGCTTACGGGCGGTATCGGCATCCTGCTCACCGGCACGGTCGTCGACAACTGGTATCTGTGGGCGGTCAAGCACGGTGTTGCACCGGCCTATCCGACCACCTTTGAACCGATGCCTGATCCGGCACTGACATCAGGAGCCGCACAATGAAAATCCATATGCGTTTGATGGCGGCGATCGCCACGCTCGGCATTCTTGCGGGCTGCGGCGAGCGACCGCCGATAGAGACCAAACAAATCGGTTATCGCGGCACGGGCATGGAACAAAACATCAACCCGCGCCGACAAGAGATGCTGAAGGCCATGAATCAGCCGGGTGCCATGCAAGCGCCCGCCGATCCGAGTGGTCCGCTGGCGAAGGACATCTACCAAAATGTGCAGGTGCTCTCCGATCTGTCGGTCGGCGAGTTCACACGCGTGATGTTGTCGATGACCGAGTGGGTAGCCCCGGCCGATCAAAAGAACTGTACGTATTGCCACAACGGCGAGAACTACGCCGACGAAAGCAAATACACGTATCAGGTCGCGCGCAGCATGTTGAAGATGACTCGCGACATCAACACCAACTGGAAGTCGCACGTCAAAGATACTGGCGTGACTTGTCACACCTGCCATCGTGGCGGTCCGGTGCCGAGTTACGTGTGGTATGCCGATCCGGGTTCGGGTCGTGAGAACGCCTTCGTCGGCACGCGTGCGGGTCAAAACTCGGCGATCACGGGGCTGGGTGTGACCACCATCGGTCACTCGAGCTTGCCTTACGATCCGTACTCGCCGTTCCTGTTGGGCGATCTCAACATCCGCGTCGAAGGTCCGACTGCGTTGCCGACTGGCAATCGCAATTCGATCAAGCAGGCGGAGTGGACCTACTCGCTGATGGTGCACATGTCGAACTCGCTCGGCGTCAATTGCACCTACTGCCACAACACGCGCGCATGGGCTGACTGGCAACAGAGCACTCCACAGCGCACCGTGGCTTGGCACGGCATCCGCATGGCCCGCGGCCTCAACAACAAATATTTGGTGCCGCTCACCGACGTGTTCCCGGCAAATCGCAAGGGGCCGCAAGGCGACGTCGCCAAGATCAATTGTCAGACCTGCCATCAGGGTGTGTACAAGCCGTACTTCGGCGAGAGCATGGCCAAGGCTTACCCTGAGCTGCAGGGCGTGAAGTCGGCGCCGGTCGACCCGTCCGCTATGCCCGTCGAGGGCGCTGCGGCTGCGGGTGATGCTGCGGTGGCTGCACCTGCGGAACCGGCCGCCGCTTCGCCCGCTACCGGCGCGCCAGTGGCCAAGGTCCCCGCGAAAGATGTACCGAAGGCAACGCCGCGATCGGGTAACACCGCGATCGCTGCATTGACGCCGACGAACGTCGATCGCGGTCGGCTCTGATCCTGAACGCGAACGTGGACGTTCTGCTCGCGCAACCCCGAGGCTTTTGTGCCGGGGTTGCGCGAGCCATCGAAATCGCCGAGCGCACGCTCGCGATGTACGGCGCACCCGTGTATATCTTTCATGAGATCGTGCACAACGGGCATGTGGTGGGTGATCTCGCATCGCGTGGCGCAATCTTTGTCGAAGATATCGAAGATATCCCCGAAGGCTCGGTCACCGTGTTCAGTGCACACGGTGTGGCGACCGCAGTCGTCGACGCCGCGGCGCGCCGCAAGCTGCACGTCATCGATGCCACCTGTCCGCTCGTCACCAAAGTGCATCTGCAGGCGCAGCGTTATTCGCAGCGCGGTTTCACGATCGTCGTTGTGGGTCACGCAGGCCACGAAGAAGTCGAGGGCACTCGCGGATCTGTCAAAGGTCCGGTTTATGTCGTCGGCACGCTCGAAGAAATCGCCGCTCTGCCCATGGGCAGGCAAGACCCTGTCGCCTATGTCACGCAGACGACGCTCTCGATGGACGACACCCGTGAGCTGATCGACGCGCTCGAGCGGCGGTATCCCGATATTGTCGGACCGGGGCTCGACGACATTTGCTACGCCACACTCAATCGCCAACGCGCCGTGCAGCAGCTGGCGCGTCGCGTCGATCTCGTGATCGTGGTGGGCGCACAGAACAGTTCAAATTCGAACCGATTACAAGAAGTGGCGGCCGACCAAGGTGTGCCGGCGTGGCTCGTTCAGGACGAGAGCGACGTGCAGCCCTTCTGGTTGCAAGGCGTTGGCATTGTCGGCGTCACCGCAGGGGCCTCGACACCCGAATATTTGGTGCGCAGGGTGTGCGAGCGGCTGCGCGAATATGGCGCGCGATCGGTGCGCGAGCTGCCAGGCCTTGCCGAGACCGTTCGTTTCAGGCTACCCGAAGCACTTCGACAGATTGCCTGACCGGGCCTGATCGCCTGTCGTAGCTCGCCGCCGTGCCGACTTGTTTCAGCCGAGCTGGCTGCGTGTCAGCAGTCGCAAGACCCCGTTGAACATGGCGTTATCGCGCATGCGCAGTGGTTTGCCACCGCGGTTACGGCGCGCCGCGACGACTGCGCAGTAGCGGGCCACCGCGTCAAAGATTCCGGGGACATCGAGTCCGGCCTCTTGCAGGCACTGATCACGCGTGCCGTGCTCGATCGGTCGATCCGGTAGACCGAGACGCAGCACCGGAATCTCGATGCCTTGCGCGGCAAAGAATTCGCAGACGGCTGAGCCTGCGCCACCCGCTATCGCGCTCTCCTCGATAGTTACCAGAATGTCGTGCTGCTCGGCCAGTTCGATCAGCAGGCTTTCATCGAGCGGCTTCACGAAGCGCATGTTGGCGACGCTGGCATCGATGATCTCGGCGACGTCATGCGCCGTTTCAAGCAGGGTGCCAAAGGCGAGCATGGCGATCCCCGAGCCGCGCCGAACGAGTTCCCCGCGTCCGATAGGCAGCGGACGCGGCAGGGGCTGGTCCGGCGCCGCGACGCCGATGGCTGCGGTGCGTGGGTAACGCACCGCGCAAGGCACGCCACATTCAACACCGGTACGCAGCATGGCGCGCAGTTCGGCGCCACTCGAGGGCGTCATCACGACAAGCCCCGGTACGCAGCGCAAAAAGCTGTGATCGAGACTGCCATTGTGCGTCGCGCCATCCGGACCCACGAGTCCGGCGCGATCGATGGCAAACGTCACCGGCAGTTGTTGCAGGCACACATCGTGGATCAGCTGATCGTAGGCGCGCTGCAAGAACGTCGAATAGATCGCGACGACGGGTCGCAGGCCCCGGGTCGCAAGGCCTGCAGCAAAGGTCACTGCATGTTGCTCGGCGATCCCGACGTCGTGATAGCGGTCGGGGAAGCGCTTGGCATAGGCGACGAGGCCCGAACCTTCACGCATCGCGGGCGTAATGGCCACCACCCGCGGATCGACCGCCGCGAGTTCGCCGAGCGCGTCGCCAAACACCTGCGTGTAGGTGACCGCGCTCGCCTTGCCGCCGACGATGCCGGCTTCAGGATCGAACGGTGTGACACCGTGATATTTGATCGGCTCGGCTTCGGCGGCGGCATAGCCTTTGCCCTTGCGGGTGACTACGTGCAGCAGCTTCGGGCCCGGTGCATCGCGCAATTCATTGAAGGCAGTCACCAGCGCATCGACATCATGGCCGTCGATGGGTCCGTGATAGCTGAAGCCCAATGTCCGGAAGAATCCCTGCGCGTCTTCCACGGGGCCACGGCCCTGGGTAGTCAGATGCTGCGACAAAGCGCCGACGTTCTCGGAGATCGACATCCCGTTATCATTCAGCACCACAAGCAGATCAGCGGCGATCCCGCCAGCGTGATCCAGCGCCTCGAAGGCGAGACCGGCCGTGAACGCGCCATCACCAATGATTGCGACACTGCGCGAGCGACGACCTTGCTGCTTCGCTGCCGCTGCCATGCCGAGTGCAGCGCTGATCGAGGTGCTCGAGTGGCCGGCCCCGAAGCTGTCGTGACGATTCTCGTCGCGTTTCAGGAACCCGGAGATCCCCGGTCGTTTGCGGATATTGCGCAAAGCCTCGCGACGACCCGTCAGCACCTTGTGCGGATAGCATTGGTGGCCGACATCCCACACCAAAGAATCTTGCGGTGTGTCGAAGCAATAATGCAGGGCAAGCGTGAGTTCCACGGTGCCGAGCCCTGAAGCAAGATGACCGCCGCTCGCCGACACCGATTCCAGCAGATAGTCGCGCAACTCGTCGGCGAGTTGCTCGAGGCTGCTGCGCGGCAAGGCGCGCAGAGTAGCCGGATCGTCGATGCTCTCGAGCAGACGGTGGGTGACAGGTGATCTCATGATGATCCGACTCCTGCGCGGGCAACGACCGCGTTCATGGCGCAGCCCGGCGATTGGCAAGACTCCAGCGCCACAGCGACTCGGCCGGTAGCGGCAACACCATCAGCAGGTGTTCGAAAACCGCAAGCGCAGCGAGCGTCGAGAGAATGGTCGAGGCCGTGGCCTCGTAAGCACTGGCGGCACTCAACGAAGCCGCACCGAAGTGCCAGGCGATTGCCGTGCCGGCGAGCAAAGATATAGGCATCAGGGCGTTCATGGCGCGATGGCGCATGAAATCGAGCAGATGCCGCAGGTGCGGCGGAAAAAACCCTTCGCCGAGATTGCGGACGCCGAGAAAAAGATTGAGCTTGGCGCTGCTGCGCATCAGCCAGAGCAGCAGCAGCACCAGCAGCGCGAGATCGTTTTCGCGGCCGAGCAGCAACACTGCAGCGACGGCGACCGTCAGCGCGATCAGGATCTCATGCCAAAGAATTGCCGTGAATGCACGACCTGCACGCCGCAACAGTCCCTCATCGTCAGCGCTATGGCCGGGCAGGGGGCCGGTTACTTTGCCGGTCAGAAAGGTGACCTCTATCCAGCCCCATACGGCGATCGCGCCAACGAGTGCGCCGACGGCGGCGGCTACGCTCGTGGTATCGCGCAGACCCACCAGCAACAACAGGCCCGCAAAGCCGAGCAGCGTGGCCAGCAGCAAAAGTCGTGGATACGTGTGCGGTGTGTGGCCGATCAGTCGGGCGATTACCGCCGTCGAACCCCACCAGAGTGCGAGGGTGAGTAGCAGGGGTACACCGTGTGTCGCCCAGTTCACGTTGCCCCCGCTGCGTCGGCGCTCAGGGCGCCGAATCAGTCAGGTACGATTTTCCCGCGGCGCGGGCCTCGCCCTGTTCCCAGAGTTCGGCGAAAGTGCGTGCATTGTCGCGCCCGAATACATCGAGATCGATTTCGGTGCCGGTCGCCGTGTCGGTGAGCAGCAAACGTCCATCGCGCATCCGCGACAGTCGATACGGGGCGTCGGCATCACTGCCCGAAAGTTTGCGACCACGCGACAGGCCGCGAATTACGCCGCTCACGAAGCCTGCCTGCTCGGCGCGAATGGCCGGGAGGCGAGTGCCGTCGGCGAGCACGGGAACGATCGCGCCATCCTCGAGACTGCGTAATCGCAACTCGTGACTCGAGACAACGGCATCCGGTGTCGAGGGCGGTGCTTGGGGCAGATCATCGCCCACGATCACCAGCAGGATCGCTGCCAGCACGAGCGCGCCCGCCGAGAGCAGCAGTGGTTTTGGCAGATCGTGCGCGTGCTCTACGGTCACGCCGAGGCACCGATGGCCGTACGCGGGCCTGCCGCGGGGGTTTCTTCACCAGCCCCGCCGCTGGCATCCAGCGTTGTCCCCGGCATGAAATCAGCATACGCACGCCCGAGAACGCTGCCCGCGCGCTGCGGATTGGCGAGGCTGCGCAGCGCCGGCTGCGGCCGCGTGATACGCCAAGGGCGCACGTGCGGCCACATCCAAAGATATGAGACGCGCTGCTCACGATCGAGCGTGAGTGCGATGTCGCCGCTGCCGTCATTACGGGTGAGAATTTGCGCCGACTCGATCGCCTTGAAGGGCAAATTGATCGTGCTCGCGAGTGCGACGCCCTGGCGGATCACCACACGACGTGTGGTGATCGTGTACCAGCTCGAGCGCGCCGCCAGCACCGCGATACCGGTGACGATCGCCAGACAGATCAAAGAAAATATTGCCGGGCCGATACAGCCGCGCAGCGCTTCGAGCACAGTGCTGCCGTTGGCCGCAAGATAGAGCCCGCGTGCCGCGACGATCACCCCGAAATACACGGCCAGATGCCGGATGCGGTAGGCGTTCAAGGCGAGGGAGCGCCAGTCCGGCGCTCCCTGCCAAAGAATGTACTCGCCTGCCGGCAGGGCCGAGGGCAGCCCGCGCACCGGTTCGTTGTCGTGTTCGCTGAAGCTTGCGCGCACTGTCATGGCGTCAGATCAGCGATTCGCTACGCGAGGGGGTCGCGTAGAGATGGCCGCTCGCGTAGTAAGCGCAGATGCGATCTTCTTCGAGCTTGGTGATTTGCTCATTGCTCGCGATGCCCGGTACACCGGCGAACTGCGCGGCCGTGATCGAGGCAACCTTCACCTTGCGGTTGCCGGCGTCGTAGCGCACGAAGCCACTTGGCAGCATCACTTTGCGGCTACCGGCGAGAGCGACTTCGAGGTAACGGATCTGCGGTTCTGCGCGATCGACCCAAAGTTCGCTCACCGTGCCGGCGGCGGCGCCATCGAGTCCGCACACCGTCATGCCTCGCGGATCCGGATCGCGCGACTCCACCGACCAGCCCGCGGCAAGACGCAGCGGCACGATCATGGCCGAGCCATCGAGCATGCGCTCAGGTTGATTTGCACGCTCTGCATAGGCTGCGGGTCCGACGCCATCAGCCATCGGGTTGCCGGTCGGTTCGAGCGGCGCGCCCACATCCGCACCATAGCGGTCGTCCCAGCCGAGTTGACGTGCCGCGATCGGTCGACGATCGGCGCGGCTCGGATCGGGTACCTGAATGCTGCTGCCATCCGCGAGTTTGAAAGTCTTGGGGCAGGGCACTCCCGGCAGACCTTCGACGGTCTCGGGGTTGCCGTGACGATCCACGCGATGCGTATCGAGCGGATAGCCCTCGCGCTTGTCTTCGCGATGCAGATACCAGATCAGGCCTGCGAAGAAGGCCCAAAATCCGTACAGCGCGATCTGCGCGGTATCCAGGTACTCGAGAAATGTATTGCTCTCCATGATGTCGTCCTCCTTGAAGCCGCAACCGGCTCGACTTGCCTCGTCAAAAATCTAGTTGTTCATTCAACCGGGCAGCTCTGCGAGCCCGAGTCGCTGTTCACCGACTTCGTCCGTATTTCTTTGGCTGCGTCTGCGTGCCAACGGTCCGACAGCGACCAGCGCAGCAAACAACAACGCGATTTCAAAGTGATAGACGAAGAGATAGCCGGTGGCGGGTGAGGCGAGGGCGGGGCCCAGCTGGCCGTGTACCGCGAGTTCGCCGATGACGTTGCACACCGCGCCACCGAGGGCGATCGATAAACCGGCGGCCGTCGCCTGAACCGCGCCCCAGGCACCAAGCGCCAGACCGTTGTCCGCTTTTTGCAGCGCCATGGCTGCGAGCAAGGTGCCGACCGAGAACAGCCCACCACCAAAACCAATCAATACGGCGCCGATGCGAAACAGCAGCGCAGAGCCCATCGGCTCGGCGAACACGACTGCCGCAAAAGCCAGCACGCCGACGAGCGCCCCCACTGCAGCGACGCGCAACGGTTCTGCGCCGCGACGCAGTGAGCGTGCGGCGAGCCCGAAGGCAACGAGGGCGCCGACGGCCGAGAGTGCCGTCAGTTGGCTGGTCGCACCCACTTGCATATGCAGGATTTGCCCGCCGTAAGGCTCAAGCAGCACGTCCTGCATGCTGAACGCCGCAGTACCGAAGCCCAAAGCGGCCAGCAATCTTCGGGTGCTCGGCGGCGCGGCGAAATTGCGCCAGGCAGCGCCAAACTTTGAGCGCGTCGCCGGTTGCTGCAAACGCGTCAGGTCACGCGGTTCCTGCTTCCATAGCGCGATCACATTGAGCATGAAGGTCACGACGGCCGCGCCCTGAATCGTCTGGATCAGGCGCAGTGGCGAGAATTCGCCGCTCAGCAGCCAACCAAAGGCCATCGATGAGCCCACCATGCCGAGCAGCAGCATCACGTACATCAGCGCAACCACGCGCGGCCGGGTCGCGGCTGGTGCGAGATCGGTCGCGAGGGCAAGGCCTGCGGTCTGCGTCGAGTGCAGGCCTGCGCCCACCAATAAAAACGCGACGGCGGCGCCGACTTGACCCACCTCCGCAGGGCCGCGGCCCTCGCCACTCAACACGAGCAGTGCGAACGGCATGACCGCCAGACCCCCATACTGCAACAACGTACCGAACCAGATGTAGGGCACGCGGCGCCAACCGAGCACCGAGCGATGCTGATCGGAATGAAACCCGAGGAAAGCGCGCAGCGGCGCAAACAGCAGCGGTAAGCCGATCATGGTGGCGACCAGCCAGGCGGGCACGTTGAGCTCGACGATCATCACGCGATTGAGCGTGCCGTTGAGCAAGGCGAGGGCGATGCCGACCGATACCTGGAAGAGCGACAGTCGCAGCAGTCTGGCGAGCGGCAGATCCGCACTCGCCGCATCGGCGAACGGCAGAAACCGCGAGTCGTAGCGCAGGCGGCCGATGTTCATGGCGCGCCTCATGGCGAGGTCACCCACGCGCCGTCACGGCCCGCCGCGGTCGCGGCCACGACCGGCACGCGATTCGCCTCGCGTCGCGCCATCCGCAATTTGTAAAAGAATTGCAGGGCGTTGATGACGTAGGTGGCATAAGCCACGAGGGCGAGCCACAGTTGCTCGCGAATGGCGAGTGCGCCTGTCAGCCAAACGTAGAGATAGGCGCTATGCAAGGCAATCACCGCCATGCTGACCACGTCTTCCCAAAAAAAAGGTCTGGCGAATAACCAGACGCCGAAGACCTCTTTTTCCCAGATCGCGCCGGTCAGCATGATGGCGTAAAGGAAGCCGGTCTTGACGATGACCGAGATCGTTGCCGCCGCGGCGCCCTGGCCGGTTTGCAGGAACGAGATCACCAGCCACAGGCTGACGAGGAAAGCGAGCAGTTGCAGGGGCGCGAGTACCCCTTGGACGATGGTCCAAGGAGTGCCGTCCCGACGGAGTCGCTCCTCGGGGGTATAGAGCAGGCGGCCGGCGGAGGCCGGCGGGACATCCGACATGGGCGTGCTCGCGCCTAGTAATAGAAGTGTCGGCTCGAATCTAGAGAAGGGGGCGCAAACTGTCAATCTGAATTTACGTCTAGAGATGTTGACAGGTAGCGTCGGGACCTATATATGTGTCACTCTGCGACATATCCGGGGGTTGACCTGCGGGAAGCCAGACCCCCTCCACTGGCACACGGAAGTCGTCGCGGAACCCTTCGTGGCGTCGGCATACTGCCGAGCCGTCGGGTGAGGTCGACTCGATGACGGACTCTTACGCTGATCGCGATGCCGAGGAAGGATGCTCGGCCCTGCTGCGCACCATCGAAGGCGAGGTGATCCCGCGTCTCATCCTTGCGCATCGCGCCTTGGCCGACGGCAACCGCTGTGATGATCTCGCAAGTCCCTTGCGACCCGGATCCACCGAAATCTTTGAGCTGGCGCGGCTCGTGCTGCGCCGCAGCAATGCCGAGGCGCTCGACTATCTGCGCGGCCTGCAGACGCTCGGCATGAGCACGGAGACTATTTATCTCGAGCTTTTGGCGCCGGTGGCCCGGCATCTCGGAGTGCGCTGGGAAGATGAGAGCAGCGATTTCGTCGAGGTCACGCTCGGCTTGCAAAAGCTGCAGGATCTCGCGCACCAACTGAGCGAGGCCGACCTCGAGACCTCGCGCCCGACTTCAAAGATTAGTCGCCGTGCGCTGTTCGTTGCCCTGCCCGGTGAGCAGCATGTCTTCGGCTCGCAACTGGTCGGCGAATTCCTGCGCCGCGCCGGCTGGGACGTATGGGATGTCCCTGGAGCAAAGGACGGCGATATACTTTCGATGGTTCGCAGGGAGTGGTTCGCAGTGATCGGTTTCTCGATCAGTACTGCCGAGCAGCTGCCGGCGTTGACCGCGCTGATACGCAAGACACGTCGGGCTGCCCTCAATCGAGATGTTCGCGTGATGGTCGGCGGCCTGCCTTTCGTCGGGCAGGCGCAACGGGCCGTCAAGGTCGGCGCGGATGCCACCGCCAATGACGGTCGCGAGGCCGTCGCCCAAGCGGAGTTTTTGCTGGAGTTGCTGGGTCGAAGGAACTGACACGGTCAAGATGTGAAAAAGTTCAAGGCGCCAAGGAAGGCCCTGACCGGACTCGATGCCGAGACGGTGGCAGGTCTTATTGTTTCTTCGGCAGACATCGCCCTGATCCTTGATCGTCGCGGCATCATTCGCGATGTCGCCATACCGAATGCCGAGCTGCTGGCTGAATTGGGCGGTGACTGGATCGGCAAATCTTTGCTCGAGGTGGTCACGAAAGACAGTCAGCCGAAGATCGAGCTGCTGTTGCGTGATCTGTCGGCCGGGCAAGTGCGCGCGCGGCAGGTCAATCACCCGCTGCCAGACAGCCGCACGGCGCCGATCGTTTATGCCTTGTCACCGCTCGATGACGACGGTCGATGTCTTGCGCAGGGGCGCGATTTGCGCGCGGTGGCCGCGCTGCAGCAGCGCCTGATCGAGGCCGAGCAGTCGCTCGAACGCGATTACGCAAAACTACGACTCGCCGAAACGCGCTACCGACTACTGCTGCAGTCTATTGGCGATGCGGTGCTCACGGTCGATGCGAGCACGCAAAAAATCGTCGAGGCCAATCCAGCGGCCGGACGCTTGCTGGGGGATGACCCGAAGCGCCTCGTCGGGCGCGCCCTCGGCGACAGTTTCAATGCCCAGACGAATCGGCTCGTCGGTGAATGGCTCGCCGGTCTGCGCACTGCGGGTCGGGCCGAGCCGTTGCGCCTGCGCCCGAACGGCGCAGCGCGCGATTTTCGTCTCAATGGCGTGTTGTTCCGGCACGAAAACGCCTCGCATGCGCTACTCAGACTCGAGCCCTTGGGCGACCTCGCCACACGTGCCGCCGCCTCGCCGGGTCCGGCCACGCTCGCCGAGGTGGCGCAGCGTTTGCCCGACGCCATCGTGGTCACGGGGAGTGATGGGCACATCATCAACAGCAATCGAGCGTTCCTCGACCTGGTGCAGCTGGCGACCGATGAGCAGGTGCGCAACGAATCCCTGGAGCGCTGGCTCGGGCGTCCCGGGGTCGATCTCGGCGTGCTGGTCGCCAACCTCAAGCAGCACGGCACCGTGCGCCTGTTTGCCACCACGTTGCGCGGCGAATACGGCGCGGTGACCGATGTCGAGATTTCTGCGGTCGCCATCGACGAGGGCGCCGAGCCTTGCCTTGGCTTTTCCATCCGCAACGTCGATCGGCGGCGAGCGAGCGAGGCGCGGCCCGGGCGCGAGCTGCCGCGATCGGTCGAGCAGCTCACCGAGCTCGTCGGCCGGGTATCGCTCAAGGAATTGGTGCGCGAAACCACCGATGTGATCGAGCGTCTGTGCATCGAGGCGGCGCTGGAACTCACCCGTGACAATCGCGCCTCGGCCGCCGAAAAGCTGGGTCTTTCCCGGCAAAGCCTGTACGTGAAGCTGCGGCGTTACGGGCTCGGCGACCTCGACGGCAAGGCTTAGCCTGCAGGGCCGGAGGGCGGCAGCCCTGCGCCAGCTCGCGCGGGTCTGGTGGCGGTGTAATCTTTAATTGACACTAAAGAGTGTCATGGCTATTTTGCAGTCATGGCACGGACCGCAAGCAGGCTTCCGATGGCGCGGCGTCCCGCATGGCCCGCCATGCTGGAGCTGCTCAAGCCGGTCACCTGGTTCCCGCCGATGTGGGCATTTCTTTGTGGCATCGTCTCATCGGGCGCGGTGCCCGAGGGGCACTGGCCGCTGATCATGTCCGGCGTGGTGCTCGCCGGACCGCTCATCTGCGGCACCAGTCAGGCGGTCAATGATTGGTTCGACCGGCACGTCGATGCCATCAATGAGCCGCGCCGGCCCATTCCCTCCGGACGCTTGCCCGGTCGTTGGGGGCTCTACATCGCCACCGTCTGGACCGGCGTCTCGCTCGCAGTGGCGGCGATGCTCGGGACTTGGGTGTTTGCCGCATCGCTGCTCGGCATGGCCCTTGCGTGGGCCTACAGCGCGCCGCCGTTTCGCTTGAAGCGCAATGGTTGGTGGGGCAACAGCGCGGTCGCCATTTGCTACGAGGGCGTGCCCTGGCTGACCGCCGCGGCGGTGATGACCGGTACGTTGCCGCGCCCCGAAATCTTTGCGTTGGCGATTCTCTACAGCTTCGGTGCCCACGGCATCATGACGCTCAATGATTTCAAGTCGGTGCAGGGCGATCGGCGCATGGGGGTCGGTTCGCTACCGGTGCGGCTCGGCGTTGACGGCGCTGCGCGGGTCGCGTGTCTCGTCATGGTACTGGCGCAAATCGCAGTGATCTCACTGCTGATTCTTTGGGCGCTGCCGATTCACGCCGGGATCATCGCGATCCTGTTGGTCGGTCAATTATTGATGATGGCTCGGTTGCTGCAACGGCCCACGGAACTCGACGTTTGGTACAACGCGCTCGGCGTGCCGCTCTACGTGTTCGGCATGATGGTGAGTGCGCTGGCGATGCGCGGACTGCCTTGAGCGGCCGGCGCGAGCACGGCGGAGACACGATGATGGTGAATTCCTCGACGACGACTGACATCGGCTGGTTCGGAATTTTCCGGCTCGGCTTGGTGCAGGCGGCAATCGGTGCGGTGGTGGTGATTACCACCTCGACGCTCAATCGCGTGCTGGTGGTGGAGCTTGCCTTGCCGGCGATGCTGCCCGGACTGCTGGTGGCGCTGCATTACTTCGTGCAGGTACTGCGCCCGCGTCTCGGCTACGGCAGCGACCTCGGCGGCCGGCGTACCCCATGGATCATCGGCGGTATGGTGGTACTCGGTTTGGGTGCGGTAGGCGCCGCGCTCGCCACCGCGATGATGCCGGCGCAGTTGTGGTTGGGCATCGCATGTGCCGTGATCGCTTTTCTTGCCATCGGCATCGGCGTCGGTGCGTGTGGGACCAACATGCTGGTGCTGCTGTCGACCAGCGTGCCCAAGGAGCGGCTTGCCGCGGCTGCGACTGTCACCTGGGTGATGATGATCATCGGCTTCATCATCACCACCGTCATCGCCGGCAAGATGCTCGAACCGTTTTCTTTGGGACGTCTGGTTGAAGTGACGACCAGCGTGGCTGCCGCGGCATTTTTGTTGACGTGTTTGGCGGTGTTCGGCATCGAGCGGCGCAGCGCAACAAGTACCTCGCGATCGGCAGCGACCTCCGCTTTGGATGGTGGCTTCATGGCGGCCTTGCGCGAAGTGTGGGCAGAGCCGCACTCGCGCAGACTCGCGAGCTTCGTGTTCGTGTCGATGCTCGCGTACAGCGCGCAAGACCTGATCCTCGAACCCTTTGCGGGCGCCGTGTTCGGCATGTCCCCCAGTCAGTCGACGCAACTGTCGGGAATGATGAGCGGCGGGACGCTGATCGGCATGTTGCTGGTGGCGCTGATTTGCACGGTGGGCGCGAAGGCGCGACTCGGGGCGCTGCGGCTGTGGACCATCGGCGGTTGCGTGGCTTCCGCGCTGATGTTGATCACGCTCGCTGTGGCGGGTTTCGTCGGCCCTGACTGGCCCATCAAGCCGACGGTATTTTTGCTGGGGCTCGCCAACGGTGGCTACGCGGTGGCCGCCATCGGTTCGATGATGGGCCTCGTCGGTCGCGGTCGTGAGGCCCGCGAGGGCACGCGCAGGGGGTTGTGGGGTGCTGCGCAGGCTCTGGCCTTCGGCATCGGCGGTATCGCGGCGACCGGCGCCGTCGATCTCGCGCGCGCACTCACCGGATCTTTGCCCGCTGCCTACGGCGCGGTGTTCGTTGCCGAAGCCGCACTCTTCATCGTGGCCACGGCCTTCGCCGTGCGCCTCAGTCGCGAGGACACGCAGTCCTCGATGGAAATCGATGTTCAAGGTACGACCACCGCCTACGTGGTCGAAGCGGGCAGGGGGTAGTCATGGGCAGTGCGAATGCAGCTGATCTCGATCGGGAATTCGATGTCGTTGTCGTGGGCGGAGGGCCATGCGGTGCCACCGCGGCCGATGATCTCGCGCGCGCGGGCTGGCGAGTCTTGTTGCTCGATCGAGCCGGGCGCATCAAGCCTTGCGGCGGCGCCATTCCGCCGCAGCTCATCAAAGAATTTGATATTCCGCCTGAGCTGCTGGTGGCCCGCATCACCTCGGCACGCATGGTTTCACCGACCGCGAGAGAGGTCGACATGCCGATCGACGGTGGCTATGTCGGCATGGTGGATCGCGACGTGTTCGACGAATGGCTGCGCGAGCGTGCGCGCGCGGCGGGCGCTATTCGTGTCGAGGGGACCTACACCCGAATCGAGCGCGACG
>JBJTAV010000061.1:0-4525 GCA_046091005.1 Gammaproteobacteria bacterium
CCGCGCTCGGCAGCCACATCACGGAAGACGCCTTTGCCGTCATTCTCGAACAAGCGATCGTGCAGCAGAGGACCCAAGTCTTCGACGGGCACGAACACATCGAGATCGCCGTCGCCGTCATAGTCACCACACGTAGGACCGGTCGAATTGACCGCAAGATCCTGCACGCCGCGTGCGGCAGCCTCGTCTTTGAAGCGGATCGGCGCTGCAGGCGCAGCTTCAGACGGCACAGCAACCGACAGCAACAGCCCGGCTGCCAGCATAGTCAAGAATTCGGATTTCATCGGCACGGCCCCCTCCATTCGCGTCGACACGCAACACAGGTCGGCACAACGACCGACCAAAAGATATTAGGTCGGCGCGACGCCGAGCGCAGAAAGAAAAAGGGCTGCGACCCACGCGTGGTCGCAGCCCTTCGAGTCGGTAGTTGTTACCCCTACCTTGATTCGGTCCGTGATCGATTCGTTCAATTGCCCCCGAACCGATAACCGAAGCGTATGCCGATGATACGCGGATCCGGCATCGTCAGCCCAGTGGTATTGGCGGGCGAGAAGTTCGACGGGTCGGCGAGCGATTGCGCCACATCGCCAGGGTTGGCTGATCCACCCTGGATGGTGTCGTCATCGGTGATGTTGTTCGCATAGACGAGCACATCCCAACGATCGGAGGTGACGCCGATACGCAGGTTGCCAATCGTGTAGCTATCAAGTTGAACGCGATTGAAGAAGTCGACGAAGCGGGTCGACTGGTACTGCATATCCCCCTCGATGAAGAACCGCGCGCCCGAACCCCCGAAGAAATCGCCCATCGGTGTCGACCAGCGAGCGAGCCCCACCACTGAATGCTTCGGCGCACGCTCAAGCTCTTTGCCCTTCAGGTTGAAAGAGCACAGCCGCGCATTCGCCGCGGTGTCGAATTGTCGCCCGCAATCATTGACGCGCACCGCGTCGGTGGCCGAGGCCGAAGTGAACGGGAAGTCCGTGAACTTCGTGCGCAAGAACGAGTAATTGACCCCGAACAGCCAGTTGGCGTTAGGCGCCCACTGCGTATCAAGTTCGAGACCCTCGACTTCCGCCTTGCCGGCGTTGAGCAGTCGACCCACCGCGATACCCGAGGGCGTGATCAGCTGTGCGCCCGTCTGCTTGTCCTCGTACTTGATCAGGAACACCGCAGGGTTGAAGCGCAGTCGGCCATCCTCAGTCTGCAGCTTTGCCCCGAGCTCGTACTCCTGGATCTTCTCGTCCTTGAACTTGAACTCGTCGTAGAGCCCATCGTAATCGGCGTCTTGCCATGAACCCGCAGTGACGGTCGAGATACCGCCAGGCTTCACACCCTTCGCCCAGGTCAGGTAATAGAGCGCGTTGTCGCTGGCGCGATACTCGATCGTCGCCCGCGGCGCGAAATAGCTGTGCGTGCTTTCAAGTTCAACGGGCGTACCCGGCGCCTGCCGCACACCCGAGCCCGGTGCCGTAGGCGCGAACGGATTGAAGAACGGATAGAGGTAGTTGATCGATGGCCCGAACACCTGGAAGCCGGGGACTGACGGATCTTGGCACGCGACCGGCGGCGTACCCGGCGGGCCCGCGCCCGGCGTCGTCAAGCTTGCCGAGCAGTTCACGCCGACCACCGTCTCGGTTTCATCGGCATAGCGCCCTTCGAGCGAGATCTTGAAACTGTCGGTGAACTCGTACTCGAGCATGCCGAACATCGAGGTGTGTTCGATGTCACGCGAGTTGAGCCGCGGAATCGGCGTCATCTGCGCCATCACCTGATTGGCCGTGAGTACCCGCCCACCCTGCGTGCAGCTCGCCTGAATCGGCGGCTGACCGGGGAAGAACGTGTTGGCCGGCACAGGCGGCAGACAGAAAGTATTGATGGATCGCGTGGTCTGCGCGGCCTTCTCTTGCCAGTAAAGCACACCCGCCATGACGTTGAAGGGACCTTCGAAGTCCGAGCGGTAACGCAATTCCTGGCTGAATTGTTTGGTGTCGTTTTCGTTGTCGAAGCGCGCCGCACGCGAGGCGAGATCGACGCCGTTGACCACGCCTGAGTCGAAGTCGCCATCTTCGTCAAAACTGAAATAGGCGTCGGTGTAGCCGGTGAGCGAGGTAAAGGTACCGTGCTCCGCAGTCCAGTTGAGAATCGCGGATGCGCGCAATACCTCGCGGTTGCTGCCTTCGTAGTCGCCACCCGTGTACGGATTACGATCGAGTTTGACCGCAAGTTTGCTCGCTGCGGGTACGCGTCCCACCGACGAGTAAACGTGGTTGCTTCCAAAGAATGTGCCGGGATAAGCGGGGTTACCTGAGCCTGGCGGCAACACGAATCCCGGTGGCAGCACGGTAGTCCCCGAATAAACACGCTGGCTACCGGTCGGACAGCGCCCGCCCACCGCCGCCACGGCTGCGCCGCTACCTACGACCAGACACTGCGAACCCGCCGTCGGACGGACGCTCACCAAATTGATGGGCATCTGCACCGTGGGAAACTGACCGTAATGATCATCTGCGTATTCGACCCGCAGCTTGGCGCTCATGTTTTCGGTCGGCTCCCATTTGCCGGTGAGCGCAAGCCCCCAACCGTCACCGTCACCCACTTTGCTGCCGGTAACGATGTTGGTATGAATACCGTCCTGATTCCAATACACGGCGTTTACCCGCAGCCCGAAGCTGTCGTTCAACGGCCCGCTCCAGGTACCCGAAAGGTCATAGCGACCGTAATCGCCGTACGAGCCGCGAATATTGCCCTCGGAAATCTTTGCAGGATCTTTGGTCACGTATTGCACGGCACCGGCAAACGCGCTGCGTCCGTAGAGCGCTGACTGGGGACCTTTGACGATTTCGACCGCTTGCAGGTCGAGCAGCCGGTTGGTGGCCAGCAGCGATCCGCCACCAAAAGAAATGCTCTCGCTGGAGGTGTCGATCCCGTCGACAAGAATAGCCACGTTGACGCGACCACGCGTAGGCGAGAGACCACGAATCGAGATTCGATTGTCGGTCGCCGAATAGCCCTTGTCGTAAATGAGCGAGGCATCGAGCCGAGCCACGTCATCGACGTCCTGTATCCCCAAGCGCTCGATCTCGGCCGCCGGGATCGCAGTAATCGACATCGATACGTCCTGCAGATTTTCCTCGCGCTTGCGCGCCGTGACGACCACCTCTTCGAGACCGGCATCGTTGTCTGCCAGCACCGGCATCGCCATGACGGTTACCATGGTGCCCGCCACGACCGTAGCGAGACGATGCGTAACAACTTGCGCTTTTTTCATTGATGGTGACTCCCTGTGATCGATCTTTGATTTTTTAGTCTGGCTTTTTATGACTTCGGCCTTGCGCTCATGCGCTCCGGATACTCGCGCTCGGCGCGCTCTCGATATTCGCGCGGCAACTCGTCGATGCTGCGTAATTTAGCACCTGAGGCATGCCAGATCACATGACCCGGCTCACCCTTCATGTCCATCCATTTCAGCCAACCCATGAACACCGTCGACGAAAAAGTCGCCGGCAGCGCATCAAACTTGCCCTCTCGTACATCGCTTGCGCGCGCGAACATCGTCTGTCGCTGCCCGTGCATCGCTGGCATGCCGGGCGGATACACGGTTTGATGCTGCAGCCAAACGTGATCGCCCATGCTGTGCCATTGCAGACGCAAGGGACCTCGCTTGGGCTCACCCATCGGCGTGCCATCGAGGCGCACCGGCCAGATGCCCTCTGGGCTATAACTGAAGCCTAAATTTCCGCCTTGCACTGCGGGCTTCACCGCATCGGTCTTGCCGGTCCAAGGATTGCGGAACTCATGCAGAAATTCATTGGTCTCGAAGTCGCGAAAGAACGTCACAGTATTGCCACCGAGCTGATAGCCCGCGGGCGTGTGCTTGAACCAATAAATCTCCATGCCCTCGAAACGCACGAGAGGTCGCGGCGTTTCGTTGTCGCCGCGCACGGCAAAGATTACACCGGTGAACCACCAAGGCACGTCTTGCTCACGCAAGCTGCCCTGCATGCGCACGATCTGGCGCAGGCTGACGGCAGGGTCGGAAAAATCGGGCAGCGCGCTTCGTGACGCCGCGTCGGCCTCGGGCAGGGGCATCAGGGCCCCTGCTCCGAGTCCGGCTCCGAGCACCAGTGAATTACTGAGCCAGGAGCGACGCGATAACGCCAGGGTCGTCAATTCAAAGATCAATCAGAAGCGGTAGTTCACGCGCAAACCGACGACGCGCGGATCCGGCATATTCGCGAACACCTGGGTCGGAATGCGCAGACCCAAGGGCGAACCGCCGAAGGGACTGCGCATGTTGGCCGGCACCAGCGCACCCACCGCACCGATCGTCTGATTGAGACGCACGGTCGCGAGCGCATTGGCAGGACCCGAGCCCGCCGAACGGACTTTGTCATCATCGGTCGCGTTGTTGACGAACAGCACCGCTTCCCACTTCTCGTTACCCATGCCGAAGCGCAGGTCAACGTTGGTGTACGCCTCCAGCCAAATCGTGTTGTCGTCTTCGATGAAGCGCTCGCCCGCATAG
>JBJTAV010000062.1:0-38567 GCA_046091005.1 Gammaproteobacteria bacterium
GGGGCGCAGGTCGCGATCAGACGGGAGATCGATGCGCACGCTGCCGAGCCGCGTCTGCGCATCGATCACGGCGCCGATCAGGCGCACCTTGCCGATGAACGGACGATCGACGCCGGTCACGCTCACCTTGGCGGCCTGACCGACGCTCACTCGCGGCAAATCACGCTCGGCAATATTGCCGCGCATCTCGATGCCGCCTGCACGACCGATCCGGAACAGCGGCGCACCGCCGGGTCCTGCCAACTGCCCGACCTCGGCCGCACGCGTGAGCACGATGCCATCGAAGGGCGCGCGGATCTCGGTGCGGCGCAGCCTGGCCTGCGCCTCGGTGAGCTGCGAAGACACGACTTTGACTCGCGCCTCTGCGGCGATCGCCGCCGCTTGGCGACGTTCGATTTCCTGGGCCGACAGCGCGCCGATATTGGCCACAGCCTGGGCGCGCCGAAAGTCTGCTTCGGCAACGGCTGCGTTGGCTTTTGATTCTTGCAGCGAAGCCTCGAGACTCGAGACCTGCGGCGCAACGAGCGAGGTGTCGAGTTTGGCGAGCACGGCACCCGCTTTCACGCGATCGCCCACCTCGGCAAAGAGTGCGGCAACGCGCGCGCTCTCGCCTTCGGCACTGAGCGCTGCCTCGTCACGCGCAGCGATGGCCCCGGAGAACGTCACCACATCGGCGAGCTCTACCGGTGCGACAGCGACGACCGACACCAGCGGCGGCGGACTCGCCTCGCCCTTGCCGGCGCCCGAAAACAAGAAGGTGCGCAGCACACCAAACACTGCGAGCAGCGCAATCCCGCCCACAGTCCAGAGGATGCCGCGGGGAACTTGAGCGAGAGAAAAACGGGACATCGATGACTTCCGAAAAAAAGGACTTCCAAAAAGCGAACCGCCGCGTAGGACACGCGGCGGGTCATCCAAGGTGTTATATTTAACTACAACAGTATAACAGAGTCAATCCCGCGGCTGCGGCTTCGGTGCGGTCTCGCCCGCAGTGCGGCGGATGCCGCGCATCAGCGTATTCGGCAGGAAGGCGTTGTCCCACTCCTGCCCGGCGGTTCGCGGCGGATTGTTGCCGACCCTGAGAACCACCATTTTTTCAGAGGGAATGACATAGACGACCTGGTTGGCGTTGCCGTCGAACAGAAAGAGATCTTCAGCGAGATAGGGTTCGGAGTGCAGCACGCGCCGAGCCTCTGGCTCACGGGCAGGATTCGCGAAACCGCGGCGAGCCGTGTAACGCCCGGCCACGTAAACGCCGAGGCCGTAATAGGGGTTATGCACCGTGCCACGGCGCATTTCATTGACGTAGCCCTCGGGCAGCAGGCGCTTGCCCTGCCACCGACCATCTTGCATCACGAGGATGCCGAGCCGCAGCCAGGCCTCGGGTTGCAGCATCAGGCAGCAGCCCGCATGGGCCACACCGCCCGGCCTATTGACCCAAATCTCGCCACCCGGCGAGCCGATTTTTTTGAGAACCTCGCGCGAGAGAAACTCGCCGTAACGCACTCCGGTCGCTCGCTCGATGAGCACCGCGACGAGTTCAGAGGTCGCGTTGTTGTATTCATAGATGGTGCCAGGCTCATCGACGACCGGGTAATCGTGGATGATGATCTCGTCGTGTCGCGGGTGCAGGTAGGCACGATTGAGCATGTCTTCCTGTGCGGTCGCAGGCGCCTGCGGCAGAAAGCCGGAGCGCATGTCGAGCAGATGCCGTACTAAAATCTTCGAGCGACGAGGGTCGCCCTGCCATTCGGTAACGAAGTCGGCGACCGGCTGATCTAGCGAGCGGATCTTGCCGAGCGCAATCGCGCGACCCACGGCAACGGCGGTCATGGGCTTGGCGAGCGAGCGCGATGCCAAAGTATCGCCCGGCTTCATATCTTTGAAATAATCGGCGGTCTCGATGCGACCATTGCGCCAGACCATGAAAGCACTGGAGTTGTTGTTGCGCGCATAGTCGCGGGCCTGCTCGAGCGCGGACGCCTCGATGCTGCCCTGCCCCGCGGTCACCGCGGGCAAAGGCCGGCTGCGCGGGTCGCCCTCGACCTTTTCGAGCGGGTCATAGGTCTCGAGTCCGAGTCCGTAGCGCATCCCGGCGACCAACTTTTCGAAGCGCTGCTGATAAAGCGCCTCGTCCTCGGCCGTGAACGTACGCGGCGATGCCGCGTAGACGAGCGCGCCCGTGGCAGCGACGGCCAGCAAAACGAGAGAGAGGATGCCTGTGCTCTTGCGATGGATGTGCTTCATGCTGCGCAGCCTAGCGAGGGCTCGGCGGCTACGCAAACCAGCAGGATGACGCACACACACCGGCCGGCTCGGTAATGCTTATTGCGGCTGCCAACGCAGCGCGAGTCCCACGCTCGTGAACCGGGCGAAAGCATAGACCTCGTCGTTGTCGGCGCCGCCATCGAGAAAGCGTGCGGTCGCGCCCAGCGACCAGCCCGGCGCAATCTCGCGCGACAGTCTCATCCCGGCATCGACGGCGTAACCCGGACCGCCCGCGAGGGCATCGATATCAGCTTCCAACATCCACTTGTCACCCCAAGGACGCGCGACCGAGGCATGCAGCAAGGGCACGAAGCCGGTGTTGTCTTTTTCGGCGCTGAGCGCGCTTTGTCGCAAACGGATGCTGGCGTCACGAATCTTTGCCGTGAAGCCCACTTTGACCACGAGATCTTCGCGATCGATCCAGCGCCAGCGCCAAGTCGCCCGCCATGAATTGAACTGATAGCGCGCAGCGATCGGACCCGCTGCAAAACTGGCGCCCTGAAAACGAATGGCTTTATCGCTGCGCCCGTCTTCGGACAAAGCCAGCGGCGCCAGCAATACGCGCCATTCGGCGCGCTCGCCTGCGGCCCATGAGGCGTGCAATCGTGGCGCAAAATAAGGGCCGCTGCCGGTAAGCGACTGCAAAGAAAAACGCGTTCCCTGCGCGGTGTTCGGTACCTGTACCTGATTTTTGTTCTGTGACGCAGCGAGCAGCTCGAGATCGACCACCATGGGCGATACCGCGATCGCAACTCCAGACCCCGCGATGGACACGATGCCGACAAGGCCGAAGACCGCAAACCCGCATTTCGCAATTTTCATAGGCATCTCCCTCGCCTCGCGATCCGCCGACAAACTCAGCCCGTGTTTTGCAATCCCTGCGCAATGCCATTCACGCTCGCGAGCAAGGCCTCGAGCAGCTCCCGATCGCCACGGCCGCCTGCGCGCCAGCGGCGCAGCAAATCGACCTGCATGAGATTCATCGGATCGACGTAGGGATTGCGCAATGCGAGCGCGCGCTGTTGAGTACGATCGCCGTCGAGCAAGTCCTGCTGCTCGTTGACAAGCAGCAGCAACTCACGCGTCAGCAGATACTCGCGACGAACTTCGGCAAAGAAATCAGAGCCCTGCCGATCACCTTGCAGCGCGGCATAGTGCGCAGCGATATCGAGATCGGCACGCGCCAGCATCACTTCAATATCGTCGATAAGCGTGCGCAAGAAGGGCCACTCGCGCACCGCCCGACGCAGGGCCGGTAACCCATGGGTATCGATGACGGACTGCAAACCGGTGCCGGCGCCGAACCAGCCGGGCAGCATCATGCGATTCTGCGTCCAGGCAAACACCCAAGGTACCGCGCGCAGGCCAACGAAACCCGCGAGACCCTCGCGGACCACGGGACGGCCGCCGATCTGCATGCGTTCGATGACATCGATGGGCGTGACTTGTTGAAACCACGCCTGAAATTCCGCTGAATCTTTGACGAAGCCGCGATACCGCTCTGCGCTGACCTCGGCAAGGCGCGCGGCGATCGCGAGCATCTCGGCGTCGGGCTGAGCGGCGCGCCCTCCACGTACCGCCCCGCAAACGAGCGACAAGGCCCCGAAGGCGCGCTCCAAGGTTCGCAGCGCAATCGGCCCGAGCCCGTAATGCTGATTGATGCCCTCGCCCTGCTCGGTCAGCCTCAACCAACCGTTGACGATAGAGGGCGGTGTCGCCGTGACGATGGTATCGATGCGACCACCGCCGCGCGGGATGCTGCCACCGCGCGCGTGCACGAGTTGGTGATCCTCGCCTGCCGCCGCAATCGCTGCTGCAATCGCCGCTTGCGCGCGATACACCGCATAACGCGATGCCGCGATACCTTCGCGCTTGTTGCTCTCGGAGTAGCCGACGAGTGCAATCTGCCGTTTGCCGCGAGCATCGAGATGCGCACGATAAAGCGGATCGGCAAGCAGTTCGGCCACGATGTCACCGCTTTGTGCCAAGGCCTGCGGCGAAACGAACATCGGCGCAATGTCGATCGCCACCTCGTTGCTGCGCTTTTCGAAGGCGTCGGCCCAGCGCGCCAGCAGCAGCACGGCGAGCACATCATCTGCACCCTCGGTGCCATTGACGACGTAACTGCCGATCGCTTCGGCGCCGTAACGACGCCGGCACTGCAGCATGGCCTCGAAGACCGCGAGCGTACGCTTGCCCGTAGCATCGAGTTCGACTCGCGGGCCGATATCGCGCGCGATCAGATCGCTCAATCGCGCGTGTCGCGCCGCCGGACTCATCGACAGCCAATCGGGCTCGGCTAGCGCCTGCGCGAGCACGGCATGATGGATGCCGCTGTGCTGACGAACTTCGAGCGTTGCCAGATGAAAGCCGAAAGTGGCGATCCGACGCTGCAACCGACGCAGCAGAAAAAGTCCGGCATGCCGACCGCGATGCGCAGCCAGACTCTCGGCAACCAGGTCGATATCGCGTTGAAATTGTGCGGGGCTTTCGTAACCCGCCGGACGCACCTCGTAGGTCGCTCGCAGGCGTTCGGCCACCTGCCCGAGAAATACGCGGTAAGGCATGCGATCGTGGCGTGATGCCGCGGTAGTGCGCGCGCCGGGGAAACGAACCGAATAGTCGTCGCTGCGTTGTTGCAGCGCTGCACTGACACCGCTGCGACTGCCGCTCTGCGACAACAGCTGCGCAAGTTCCTGCACCTCGACAAAGTAGGCGTTGACGATGGCCTGCTGTTGTCGTGTCAGCGTGTCGCGCAAACTTTTGGCGTGCACATCGGGATTGCCGTCCATGTCGCCACCCACCCAACTGCCGAAGCGAATGATGGTCGACAACTCGAGCTGATCGGGATCAACACCGTAGTGCTTGCCGATCGCTTCGGCGATTTCCTCGTAGAAATTGGGGACGATGCGATAAAGCACCTCCGCCAAAAAAAATAGAACGTGCTCGCGCTCGTCGGCGACCGTGAGTCGCTGACGCGGATGGTCCTCGGTTTGCCAGAGCGTGGTGAGCTCGACGCGGATGCGACCCATCGAGGCGCGTTGCTCGGCAGGCGCGAGAGTCGGGTTCAATCGATCGTAGAGCAGTTGTGCAAGACGCAACTGCTTGCGCAGGATGGTGCGGCGCGTCGACTCCGTCGGATGCGCCATGAACACGGGCGCAATATGCAACGAGCCGATCAGCGACAGCAATTCTTCGAGCGTCAGCCCCTGCGCCTTGAGTTTCGCGATGGCATCACTGACGCCGCCCGGCTGCGGACGCTCGGCATCGTCTTGAAAGTAGGCTCGCCGTCTGCGGATACGGTGCACCTGCTCGGCCAGATTGACGGCCTGAAACCAGGTGGAAAATGCGCGCTCGAGATCGCGCGCGAGAGCGGGCTCGCGGCCGGCCACCCTCTGCTCGAGCTCGCTTGCTGCGCTCGCATCGCCGTTGCGCCTCGCGATCGACAGACGCCGATCGCCCTCGACGACTTTGAACAGTTCGTCGCCGCCCTGATCGCGGAGCACCTCGCCGACAAGTGCGCCGAGCATGTGCACGTCATCACGCAGCGCCGCGTGCTTGGCCGGAAACTCGATCTCGGTACGATTCACGACGCGAAGTTTACACCGCCAAAAGCGAAGGGCCGGAGAGATCGCTCCCTCCGGCCCTTGTCATGTCGCGCTCGCGATTAGCGGAACGAGTACGAGAAATCGACGCCCCAGGTCTTGCCCGGCGCATCGTGGATGAATGAACCACCGAACTCCGGCGCCGGGATGATCTCGGCGAGGTATTCCTCGTCGGTCACGTTGCGGCCCCAGGCGGTGATACCGATGGTGCCGTTGCTCACACCGAGACGTGCGTTGACGGTGTGGAACGAATCACGCTTCTGCTTCGAGAAGTCACCCTGACCGTAGCCCGCGAGCAGACCGAAGATGTTCGGCACGAGATTGTTTTGCACCGTGCTGAACCAAGTCTCACCCACGAACGACGCATCAACGCGTGCGTTCAGCGTCCAATCGCCCGAGCCGATAGGCGTCTTGAAGTCGACGCCCGCATTACCCGTGAACTTCGGCGCATAGGGGACTTTGTTGCCCGCCGTGTACGGCCGACCGTCGTAGCGAACGATCTCGCTGTCGGTGCCAGCGTAACCGGCGAACAGCGTGATCGAATCGGTCGCGCGCCAGCGCGCATCAAACTCGTAGCCCTTGATCTTCGCTTCTTCGGCGTTGGTCACGACGCGCAGCAGGCCGAACGGACCCGCAAAGAAGTTGAAGAACTGCATGTTCTCGAGTTTGGTCGAGTACACCGCGAAGTTGGTCGCCAAGGCGCCATCGAGCAAAGTGGCCTTGAAGCCCGCCTCGAAGGCCTTCGAGACTTCCTTCTCGTAGCTATCGTTGACGTTGCGAATGCTGCGGTTCGTGCCGGTGCACTTCGGCAGGCTGGTCGGGCTCTTCACCGGATCGTAGCCCGTGAAGGTCAAGGTCGGCGCGGTACCCGTGCAGAGGCCCGCGTAGGTGCTCTCGATCGTGGCGCGCACGCCCGTCGAGTTGAAGCCACCCGAGCGGAAGCCCACCCCATAAGAGGTGAAGAACGAGACGTTCTCGGCGGCATCCCACTTCAACGAGAATTTCGGCTGCAACTGCGAGAACGTGCGCGAACGGCCAGGAATGGCCGCGAGCGCTGCGTTGGACGAGTACGCCGGATTGATGAAGGTGGCGGCACCCGAGACCACACCAAAGAATCCGGGTGTCTGCGGTGCGAGCTTCGGCACGTTGTTGCTGACATCGCGCTTCTCGCGGTCGTAGCGCAACGCAACCGACAATTCGATGTCGTCGCGAACGTCGTACGCCAGTTGACCGAAGGCTGCGATGACCGAGCTGTCGAAGTCATCGTCGTACAACAAATCGGTCGGGTTCGGTCCACCGGTGCGAACGAGCGCCTGCGCAAGGAATCCTTGGCCGTTGTCCGAACCCTGCGAGACCACCACACGACGCGCGATGTCGGCGAAATAGGTACCCGCGACCCAGCGCAGCTGCTGATCGCCCGGCGAGGTCAAACGAACTTCGAGGCTCGTATCCTGCTGGTCACGCTGCTGGTACTGATAACCGTCGCACAAGCTCGGGCCGTACGGCGGGAAGAAGGTCGTCACGAAACCGTTGGTCGGCGCATACGGACCGAAAGGCGCCGGCAGCGGATTGCCCGGGCGTGCGTCGTTGCTCTTTTGACAGGCCGAAGTAAGGCTGTAGAGATAGAACGCGGCGCTGGTGCCGTCAGTGAGGAAGTAGTTGGTCTGGTCATTGAACGCTGCAACGGCGGTCAGCGTGCCCGAAGCCACTTCCCAGTCACCCTTGAACGAGAGGTTGACGTTCTCCTGTTTGTTCTCGGGCTTGACGTTGTTGATGTATTTGAACGAGTGCGCATTCGGGTCTTCCTGGAAGAGTCCGAGACCCGGGATACCGGCGACTTCCTTCAACGCGAGCGACGCGTTGAAGTTGATGGCGCCCGCATCGATCTTCGAGTACTTCGCCTTGATGTCGAAGTTGCCCGACTCGCCCATGGGGCCCATGAGGCGCGCGTTGATGCCGCTCTCCTCAAAGAAATCGACGCAGTCATCGCAGTTGAGCAGATCGTTCTTCCACTCACCGTCGGTCTGGCGCGTGTACGCAGACACTGAGCCTTTGTAATCGCCGCCGATCGGACCGCCGACGTAGGCGTTCAACTTGTAGCTGCCGTAATCGCCGTAACCCGCGCCGAGGTCGGCCTCGAGCACGTCGCCAGGCTTGCGCGTGGTGATGATCAGGGCGCCGGCCACGGCGTTGCGGCCGTAGAGCGCGCCCTGCGGGCCCTTGAGGATTTCGATCTGCGAGACGTTGGCGAGCTCTTGGTTGAGCGCGTTCGGGTTGGTCTGCAGCACGCCGTCCACAACCAACGCAAAATTGGTCTCGGCGTCGCGGCCCGTATTGATGCCGCGAATGGTGACCTGCATGTCACCGGCCTCGGCCGTCTGCACCTGGGCAACACCTGGCGTCAGCGCGATGAAGTCCTGCGGCCGCTCGATGCCTGCGGAGGCGATCTCGGTCGCGGTGAAAGCCTGCACCGTAGCCGGCACGTCCTGAATGCGCTCGGCGCGCTGACGAGCGGTGACCACGATCTCTTCGAGTTGGGCTTCCTGCGCACCCGCCTGAGCGGCGGCGACAGCAGCTATCACGCTTGCGCCGATCAGCGAAAGCCTGCGATTGCGGTTGGACATTGATCCTCCGGTTCGATCCATGAAAGGGAGTGGGCGAAAAACCGCCGAAGTCTATGTCGCCTCGCCCAAGGCAAGCAATGTTATTTGCGTGCTTGAACATATTTATTTGTTGCTATTTCACAACAAGTTAAGAGTGAAAAACGGCCGGCGGGGCGGACAATCGGCCACCCCGCAAGCCGCCTGCGGCATCATGGGAAATTCAATCGAGCCGAGGATTCGACCGTGAGCAGCGCCCCACCCGTACCCGCCATCGACATCGTCAGCGGCATTTGGACCGAGGAAGCCCTCGCCCATCGCCCGGGCTGGCAAGAGCAATTCTTCGCCGGGAAGATGAAGTCGAAGACCAATATGAAGGGTGTGACGCTTGATGACCAACTCGCGCTGATGGCCGAGGCGGGCATCGAACGGGCGTTGCTGTTTGCGCCCAAAGCCGGTCGCCGGGGACTACCCGGTTCATTCCATCTGCCCTACGAAGTCGTTGCCCGTGCGCTCGAAAAATATCCGGGGCGCTTTTACGGGCTGGCGGGACTCGACCCCTACGAAGGCATGAGCGGAGTCCGCGCGCTCGAAGATGCCGTCAAACATATGGGCTTCATCGGCGCGCATCTTTATCCGCACTGGTTCGACCTGCCGCCCGATCACGCCAAGTACTACCCGTTCTACGCCAAGTGCTGCGAACTCGGCGTGCCGATCCAGATGCAAGTCGGCCAATCAATGGTGTACGCGAAGGAGCAACCGATGCGCAGCGTCGGGCGACCGATTCTGCTCGATGGCATCGCCTGCGATTTTCCCGAGCTCAAGCTGATCGGCATTCACGTGGGCATTCCGTGGACCGACGAGATGATCGCGATGGCCTGGAAGCACGAAAACGTGTTCATCGGCTCCGACGCGCATAGCCCCAAGTATTGGCCGCCGGCGTTCGTGAACTACATCAACAGTTACGGGCAGGACAAAGTATTGTTTGGCACCGATTTCCCCGTGCTCGGCTTCAAGCGCACGATGGACGAGGTGCTCGCGCTCGGCCTGCGGGCAGATCCGCTGCGCAAATTCCTGCGCGACAACGCGCTGCGCGTGTACGCGATCAAATAATTCCCCGAGTTCCAATCCTCGAGTTCGGCGAACCGTGCAGGGCGGGCCTCAGTCGCTGCCCTGACCCACCGATTTGGCCGCTTGCTCTGCGGTCATGGCGGCGCCACTCGCGGTGAGCGAGTCGATGGTGGCCGCATCGACCCCCGCCTCGCGCAATACCTCGACCGTATGCTCGCCGAGCCGCGGTGCCGGCCGGCGGATCGAGGCCGGCGTGCTGCCAAAGTTCACCGGGAACGAGGGCAGCCGCAGTTTGCCCTCGGTCGGATGAGCGAAGGACTGCCAGAAACCAGTCGCCTCGAGGTGCGGGTCGGTGGCCAGATCTTCGAGCGTATTGACCACGATGTGCGGAATGCCGGATTGCGCGAGCACCCCCAGCCACTCGGCCGTGGTGCGCGTCGCCATGATCATTGCGGTGGTTTGATTGGTGGCATCGATGTTGCGCACTCGATCCGCGAGCGTGCGAAAACGCTCGTCGTCAATGAATTGCGGATATCCCGTGAGCTCGCAGAACTTCACCCAATGGGCGTCGAGATAAGGCAGCACCGCGATATAGCCGTCGCGGGTCTTGTAGGGCTTGCGATCTTTGCTCATGAGCCGCGTGTAGCCAGACTTGCCCTTGGGAGGATCGAAAGTCATGCCCCAAAGATGCTCGGCCATCACCCAGTTGACCATGGTTTCGAACATCGGCACCTCGAGCTCCTGCCCCTCGCCGGTGCGCTCACGATGAAAAAGCGCGGCGAGCACACCATAGACCACAGTGATGGCGGTGGTTTTGTCAGCGACGATGGTGGGCAGGTAGCGCGGCTCACCCAGCACCATTTCATTGAGCATGGCGATGCCGCTGGCCGCCTGGATCGAGTCATCGAGCGCACCAAGCTTGCCGTACGGGCCTTTCTTTGAGTAACCGTAGGCGCCGCAATAAATGATGCGCGGATTGACTTTGCGCAGATCGGGGTAATCGAGCGCGAGCTTGGTCATCACTTGCGGTCGATTGTTGTGGATGAATACGTCGGCATCTTTGACGAGGGCGAGCAAGGCCTCACGCGCGCCGGGTACGCGCAGATCGAGCACGATGCTGCGCTTGTTGCGATTGCAGGTGAGATAGAGCGCCGCCATGCCGGGGTTGTTGGCCGCTCCCAATGATCGGTTGCTGTCGCCCCGCGGCTGCTCGATTTTGATGACCTCGGCCCCCATGTCGGCCAGCATCTGGCACGCCCAAGGCCCGAGCACCACGCTCGTCATCTCGACGACCTTGATCCCCTGCAACGGTCCGCTCATCGGTCAGTCCCCACCGGATTCCACTGAATTTCGATGATACGCTTGACCCATGTACTCCGAGCTTTTTCTCTTGCAAACCCTCCTGCAGGCGGTCTTGTTCGTCTGGCTGTGGCGGATCTGGAAATCGATCGGTCTGCTGATTGCAGCGCTCCTGCTGGTACCGCAGTTCGGTCTGGTGTGGGACAACCTCATTGTCGGTCTCGGGCGCTTCATCGGTTTTTCACCGCTGCTCGAAGCCTTGTCGTGGCCAAGGTTCTGGTTGCACTGGCTGTTCGGCACCTGGCTGATCGTCGGTGCCGGGGTCGCCCTGCGGCTCGCAAACTTCGATTTCATGCGCGGCACCCGACCGATGCTGCTCTTCTGCTCACTCACCCTCGCACTCATGATGTTCGACCTGCCGCATTTTTGGCGTGACAGCCTGCATCCGGTTTGCGAGTTCGATCTCATTCGCTATTCGACCGCGGTGTCGGCAGACAATCTTTGTTATCCCGAACAGCAGGTCGTACGTGCCTCACCGCCGCTGCCCTCGATCATCACTTGTTTCGTGGTCATCATCAGTGGCGCAATCCTGATGCTGCGTCGTCGTTTCCCCTGGATGTTCGCAGGCGGCGTGCTCATGCTCGCTTCGGCAATGCCGCCGCTGCGGAATTTCAAACTCGATAACTTTGGCGAGATCCTCATCGCCGGCGGTTGTATCTGGGCGATCGCGCATTTCTCGCGGGGTCGCGCACGGGGCAGCTTCGCGCGCAGCACTCAGGCGCCGTGAACACAATCAACAATGATCGATCGGGTCTCATCGACCCGTGGGGCGCCATCGCCTGTGCGGCCGCCGCGATGCTGTTTGCAGCCAAAGGAATCTTTGCCAAACAACTTTACGCACTAGGGCTTGGCTCGGAGGCCGTGGTGGCGATTCGCGCGATCATCGCGCTGCCGCTCTTTTGGTGGTTCGCGCTGCGTCGCGAGAATTGGGCGGAGATTACGCAAACCCCACGATCAGCCGTGTTCATGGCAGCGATGGCGGGCGCCCTGTGCTACTACGTCGGGGCGCTGCTCGACTTTCTGGCGCTCACCATGATCGATGCCAGCGTGGAACGCGTGCTCATCTTCAGCTACCCGGCGATGGTCGTGATCTTCACTTCGGTGCGCGATCGGCGTTGGCCGCCGGTCAGCATCCAGGTGGCGACCGCACTCGCCTACCTCGGCATCTTCTTCACCATGGGCGGATTCGATCTCGTCGAACTGCGCGCCAATATATTCGGCGCCCTGCTCGTGATCGGCTCGGCACTCAGCTATGCGATTTATTTTTTGGTGAGCGAGAAATACACCCGCAGCATCGGCAGCGCCCGCTTCACGCTGATCGCCATGACCGCAGCCACGGTGTGTCTTGCACCGCACTACTTCATTCGTCACGGCACGACCGAGATCACCACGATCGAACCTCTCGGCTGGTTGCTGCTCGTCGGCATCGCAGTGTTCTGCATGTTTCTGCCGGCCTCGTTGCAGGCCGAAGGTGTGCGCCGTATCGGCGCCCAGCGCGGCTCGGTGATGTCGACTGTGGGCCCACCGACTACGGTGTTGCTCGCGTTCTTCTTGCTAGGCGAGCGATTGTCCGCCTGGCAATGGCTGGGTATGGTGCTGATCGTGCTTGGGATTCTGGTGCTCGATCTCGCGCGGACCCGAAATCGCTGATCTCGCGGTGGCATACTTCAGGGCCTGAGTCATGGCCTGAAAAGGAGCGCTGCCGTGAGCCACACCCCCGTCCCCATCGGTCCGCAACGCTATCGCGAATCTTTCGGTCGGTACTACGAAGATTTCGTGGTCGGTGACACCTACGAACACCGACCGGGCCGCACCATCAGCGAAACGGACAACACCTGGTTCACGCTGCTGACCATGAACACTCACCCGCTGCACTTCGATGCGGAATACGGCAAGGCGTCGGAGTTCGGTCGCTGCATCGTGGCGTCACCGCTAACGCTTGCGATCCTCGTGGGCATGAGCGTGACGGATGTCAGCCAAAAAGCGATCGCCAATCTCGGCTGGCGGGATATCCGCATGACGGCGCCCGTGTTTGCCGGTGACACGCTCTATGCCGAATCTTCGGTGCTCGAGAAGCGCGAATCGAAGTCGCGACCGACCGCCGGGCTCGTCACGGTGCGCACCAGCGGCAAAAATCAGCACGGCAAGATCGTCTGCGACTTCGAACGCACCATCCTCGTTGCCAAGCGCGGTCACTCGATCGAAGACCGCGTGGGCTACTGACACCGCACACAGAGCGAACGCCATGACCGACAGTGCAAGCACCGATACCGCCGATCAGCAAATACTCGATAGCATCGAACGCTGGGCCGAGCGCGAACTCAAGCCAATCGCAAAGAAATTCGATCACGCCGATGAATATCCCGAAGATGTCGTCGAGCAGATGAAGGAGCTCGGACTCTTCGGCGCCACCATCCTGCCGGAGTACGGCGGCCTTGGCCTCTCGGCCTCGACCTATGCGCGTATCGTGATGAGTATCGCCTCGGTGTGGATGGCGCCGGTCGGCATCTTCAATTCGCATCTGATCATGGCTGCCTGCGTACAGCGCCACGGTACCGAGGTACAAAAGAAAAAATGGTTACCCCGCTTCGCGAGCGGCGAACTGCGCGGCGGCATCGGCCTGACCGAACCGAATGCCGGAACCGATCTGCAATCAATCCGCACCGTCGCACGACGCGACGGTGAGCACTACGTCATCAACGGCACCAAGACCTGGATCACCAACGGCGTTTACGGCAGTTGCTTCGGCGTGCTCGTCAAAACCAATCCCGAGGCCGAGCCGCGTCACAAAGGCATGTCGATGTTCTTGTGCGAAAAAGGTGAAGGCTTCGTCGCTGCCAAAAAAATCCGCAAACTCGGCTATAAGTCGATTGACAGCGCCGAGCTCGTCTTTACCGACTTCCGCGTACCCGCTGAGCAGCTGATTGGCGGTATCGAGGGCAAAGGTTTTCAGCATGCGGTGGGCGGACTCGAGCTTGGGCGTATCAATGTGGCGGCCCGCGGCGCGGGGATCGCGGCCGGCGCCCTGCGCGATGCCCTGCGCTACGCGCAGGAACGTCAAACCTTTGGCAAACCCATCGCGCAGCATCAGGCGATACAGCTCAAGCTCGCCGACATGGCGACCCGCGTCGAAGCCTCGCGCCTGCTCATCGAACAAGCGGCGCGCAAGTACGACACCGGCGAGCGCTGCGATCTCGAATCGAGCATGGCGAAGTTGTTCGCCTCCGAGGCCGGCGTCGAGAACAGCCTCGAGGCCCTGCGCATCTTCGGCGGCTACAGCTATTCCACCGACTTCGACGTAGAGCGCTATTACCGCGACGCGCCGCTCATGTGCATCGGCGAAGGCACCAATGAAATGCAACGCATCATCATCGCCCGGCAATTGATCGAGAGGAATCCGGTGTGAGCACGATCGTCGCGCCTGCGCTGCCGCTCGCGGGTATTCGCGTACTGACCTTTGAAGCCTTTGGCGCCGGTCCCTTTGGCTCGATGTATCTCGCCGATCTCGGCGCCGAGGTCATCAAGATCGAAAATCGCGCGCAGGGTGGCGATGCCACCCGCGGCATGGGCCCCTACTTTCTCGGTGACCATGACTCGCACTTCTTCCAGACCTTCAACTTCAACAAGCGTAGCGTCTGCCTCGATCTGAAAACCCCGGAAGGTCAGCAAGCCTTTCGCCGACTGGTCGCCAAATCCGATGCTGTGCTCAACAATTTGCGCGGCGATCAGCCTGACAAACTCGGGCTTACCTATGCCGCGCTGCGCGAGACCAATCCGCGTATCGTCTGTGCGCATCTGTCGGCCTATGGGCGTGACAACGAACGCCGTGCTTGGCCGGGCTACGACTACCTCATGCAGGCCGAAGCGGGCTATTTGCACGTGACGGGCGAACCAGGCTCGCCGCCCTCGCGCATGGGCCTGTCGATCGTCGATTTCATGACCGGGATCACGACCGCGCTCGCGCTGCTCGCAGCGCTCTTCGGAACCGCTCGTAGCGGCCAGGGTCGCGATATCGATGTCAGTCTCTTTGATGTGGCGCTGCATCAACTCTCGTATCCCGGTACCTGGTACCTCAACGACGGACTCGTCACCGGGCAAATGCCACGCAGCGCTCATCCGACCGCGACGCCAGTGCAACTGTTCCGCACCGCCGACGGGTGGATTTTTTTGATGTGCATGACCGAGAAATTTTGGCAGGAACTGATGCGGGCTCTGAGCGCAGCCGACATCGCCAAAGACCCGCGCTTCGCGAGCATGCCGCTACGTCGTGAGCACCGCGAAGTCTTGACGCCCTTGCTCGATGCAGTCTTCGAAAAAGACACCACGGCGAACTGGCTTGCGAAGCTGCAAGGCGTAGTGCCCGCCGCCGCCGTCAACGACATGGCGCAAGCCCTGCAGAATCCGTTTCCACTCTCGACGGGGATGATCCGCTCGACCCCGCATCCGCTGCGCCCCGACTTTCGCAGTTTCGCCAATCCCATCAAGCTCGACGGCGAGCGGCTGCCGACGCGCACCGCCCCGGCACTCGGCGCCGACACCGACGACGTGCTGCGTGAACTCGGTTATTCGGACAAAGAAATCGACTCGTTCCGCGAGCGGGGGATCACTTGAAGCTCGAGGGCGTCCGGGTTGTTGATCTTTCGCAGTTCCTGCCCGGCCCACAGCTCACGCTCGTCATGGCCGATCATGGCGCCGAGGTGATCAAGATCGAACCTCCCGGAGAGGGCGAACCCGGGCGGCACATCGGTCTTGCCGAGGGCGGGCATACCGTGTTCTTCCGCAACACGCAGCGCGGGAAAAAAAGCTTTTGTGTGAACCTCAAAAGTGACGAGGGTCACGAAGCGTTGCTGCGCCTCTGCGAGAGCGCCGACGTCTTCGTCGAAGCCTTCAGGCCGGGCGTGGTCGATCGACTGGGCGTGGGCTACGCCGCCGTCGCCGCGCGCAATCCGCGAATCATCTACTGTTCGATCTCTGCCTTTGGACAGAACGGCCCTTATCGGGATTTGCCGGCGCACGACCTCGCTACCGAAGCCCTCGCTGGCATTGTCAGTTTGAACGTGGGGAATGACGGCGAGCCCGTCATGCCGCATGTGCCGGTCGCAGATATCACGGCCTCGCTGCATGCCCTCGCCGGCGTGTTGATGGCGCTCTACCGCCGCGAGAAAACCGGCCGGGGCGATTACCTCGATATCGCCATGCTCGACTCGGCGCTCGCCTGGACGCCCAACATCACGGGCTCGACCTTTGCCCTGAAGCGCGCTCCCAAACCGCGCGAAGAGCGCAGTCTCGGTGGTGCGGCGTTCTACAATATCTATCGAACGCAGGACGGACGGCACGTGGTGCTCGGCGCGCAGGAACTCAAGTTCGTGCGCAAGCTGCTCGGCGAACTCGGACGCAGCGAATTCATTGAACTTTGCGAGCGCGGCCCCGGCGCGCATCAGCTGCCACTGATCAACTATCTGCGTGAGGTCTTCGCCAGCCGCACGCGCGCCGAGTGGGTGGCTTGGTTCCGGGGCAAAGATATCGGCTTTGCCTGGGTCAATGATTTGCGCGAGGCGTTCGATGACCCCCAGGTCAATGCACGCGGCATGCGGATCCTTGACGATCAGGGGCGCGAACATATCGGTGCACCGGTGAAGTTTCTGCAAGAGCCGGCGCAGCCACGCCTCAGTCTGCCGGCACTCGGCGAGCACAATACCGAAATTCTCCGCGAGCTCGGCTACGATGAAGCCGCCATCGAGGCCTTCGGAAAATCCCTGCAGACAGGCGGTCCGACTCATCGTTGAATGGCGATGCTAGGTCGGCAACCAAACGATCCAAACAACAAAACCCTCGAGGATTCGACATGGAGTTCCAGTACAGCGACACAGTCAAAGCCCTGCAGACTCGCCTGCTCGCCTTCATGGACGAACATGTCTACCCGAATGAGCGGCGAGTGCACGAAGAAATCGCGGCCAATCGCGCAGCCGGCAATGTCTGGGTGCCCAGCCAGGTCATCGAAGACCTCAAACCCAAGGCACGCAGCGCTGGTCTCTGGAACCTCTTTCTGCCGCGCAGCGAGCGCGCGCCGGAGGGTCTCTCCAATCTGGAATACGCACCGCTTTGCGAAATCATGGGTCGAGTGCCCTTCGCTCCGGAGATCTTCAATTGCTCGGCGCCCGACACCGGCAACATGGAAGTGTTCGAGCGCTACGCAAGTGAGACCCTCAAAGATCGTTGGCTCGCGCCGCTGCTGCGTGGCGAAATCCGCTCGGCCTTCCTGATGACCGAGCCGGAGGTTGCTTCCTCCGATGCCACCAACATCGCTTGTCGCATCGAGCGCGATGGCGATCACTACGTCATCAACGGCCGCAAGTGGTGGAGCTCTGGCGCGGGCGATCCGCGCTGCAAGGTGTACATCGTGATGGGTCGCAGCAACCCGGAAAACCCGACGCACTCGCAGCAGAGCATGATCGTCGTGCCCGCCGATACGCCCGGGATCAAAATATTGCGCGCACTGCCGGTATTCGGTTACGACGACGCACCGCACGGTCACATGGAAATCACCCTCACCGATGTGCGTGTGCCCGCCCAAAACATGCTGCTCGGCGAGGGTCGAGGATTCGAGATTGCCCAGGGGCGACTCGGCCCCGGTCGCATCCACCACTGCATGCGCTCGATCGGCATGGCGGAACGTGCCCTCGAACTGATGTGCAAACGGCTCGCGAGCCGCGTTGCCTTCGGCAAACCGATAGCCACGCAAGGCGTGTGGCGCGAGCGCATTGCCGAATCGCGCATGTTGATCGAACAGTCCCGTCTGCTCACCCTGAAAGCCGCGTGGATGATGGATGTCGCCGGCAACAAGGCCGCGCGCAACGAGATCGCCATGATCAAAGTCGTGGCACCAAACGTGGCGCTACGTGTGCTTGACTGGGCGATACAGGCGCACGGCGCGGCTGGCATCAGCGAAGACTTCCCCCTCGCCTATGCCTACGCCGGGCAGCGGACGCTGCGCTTCGCCGACGGCCCCGATGAAGTGCATCGCGATGCGATCGCCAAACTCGAACTCGGCAAATACATGCCGAAGGCGCCAAGGTGAGATCCAGCGCTCGCGACATCGATATTTTTTTGATCGGCGTCGCACTCGCGCTGACGGGTGTGGTCGCGATCGCTGCACAGCCCCTTGCGCACGCAGCGCCACAGCGCCCCAACATCGTCGTGATCGTCGCCGACGATCTGGGCTATAGCGATCTCGGCAGTTTCGGCGGCGAAATCCGTACGCCCAATCTCGATGTGCTGGCTGCTGAAGGCACGCGCTTTGCCAACTTTCACGTGTCGGGCGAGTGCTCGCCGACCCGCGCGATGCTCTTGACCGGGGTTCGCAGTCATCGCACCGGCGTGGGCGCGATGCATGAATCCGTGCCGCGCGAATTCGAGGGTAAACCGGGCTACCTCACCGTCCTCAAACCCGATGTGCTCACGCTCGGCAGCTTGTTGCAGCGCAATGGCTATCGAACGTATGCCGTCGGCAAATGGCATGTTGGCAAAGAGGCCTACAACCTGCCGCCCGCGCGCGGCTTCGACCGCTCGATCGTGCAGGGTGACAGCGGATCGGACAACTGGGTGCCGACGCAGCGCTATCTCGCGCTCACTGATCGCGTCTATTGGTTCGAGGACGGCAAGCCAGCAACGATGCCGGCCGAATATTATTCTTCGAGTTTTTACGCCGATCGTGCGATCGATTACCTGCGCAACGACTGGGCCACGCGCAGCGCAAGCGTTGGCGATCCGCGCAAGCCGTTTTTTCTCTATCTCGCCTTTCAGGCCAACCACATCCCGCTGCAAGCGCCTGCCGACATGGTCGCACGTCAGCGCGGTCGCTATGACGTCGGCTGGCAGGTCATCCGCGAACAAAGATTTCAGCGTACCAAGGAACTTGGGCTCCTGCCGCCAAGCACGCAGCTCGCAGCCTGGCCGGGACTCGAGGACTGGAATACCTTGGATTCGGCTCGCAGGGCCTACGAGACCCGTCGCATGGAAGTGTATGCCGCCATGGCCGAGACCATGGACCGCGAGATCGGCCGGGTACGCTCGGCAATCAAAGATTTAGGCGCCGATGACAACACCATCTTCGTGTTCCTCTCGGACAACGGCGCCGAGCCCTCGGACCCGTACGAGTATCTCTCGGGCAAAGCCTGGCTCGCGACGCAATACACCCGCGACACCGATCGCCTTGGCAGCCAAGGCGCCTATGCAACCATGGGCCGGAACTGGGCCGCAGCGGCGGTATCACCGCTCGCGACGCACAAGTTTTACGCCGGTGAGGGTGGATTGCGCGTGCCTTTGATCATTCGTGGGCCGACGCGCGGCGGCGTGATCCACACCGGCTTCACCCATGTGACCGATGTCACGCCCACGCTGCTCGAGTTCGCGGGCGTTGCCCACCCGGGCAAGGCCGCAGGAGTTGAGCCACTCACCGGTCGCAGCCTCGTCAACGTGCTGCGCGGTGACAGCTCGAGCGCACGCGCGGCGAACGACACCCTGGGTTATGAACTTGCCGGCAATGCCGCGCTTTTTGCGGGCGATCTCAAGCTGGTGCGCAACCTGCCGCCTGTCGGCACTGGCGACTGGCAGCTCTTCGACATTGCACGCGACCCCGGCGAAACCCGCGATCTGCGCGCAAGCCAACCGACGGAATTTGCGCGCCTGCTCGTTGCGTACAAAGAGTTCGAGAGCACCGACGGCGTACTGCCCCTGCCCGCAGGCTACGAGCCGCGCGAGCAAGTTGCCATGAATGCCCTGCGCAGGGTGATCCTGCCCGGTCTTTTGTGGCCTGCCGTGCTCACGATCGGTTTCTTTTTAGGACTCTGGGCCCTCAGGCGGCGACGAAACAAAACTTGACTTGAACTCCACCCGGGTGATCGTGTCGAATGCGCACTCAAAGAATATGCACGGACGCATCATGATCAGCCGGAACTCCCCGCCTTCGCTCAAAGGTCGTCGTCTGTCGATCGGCGCTCTCCTGTGGATGAGCGGCGTCGCGCTGATCAGCGGCCTGCCCGTCGCAGCTCAGCAAGCGCGCGCCACCAGCCAAAACGTCGCAGGCGAAGAATTGCTCGAGGAAGTCGTAGTCACCGGTCGGCGCGAGCCCGGCATGGTGATCGGCGACATCCCGCCCGAAACCCAACTCTCGGCCGAAGAGATCCGCGCTCTTGGCGTGAGTTCGGTCGCCGAGTTGTTGACGGCGCTCGGACCCCAACTTGGCAGCAGCCGCGGCCGCGGTGGCGGACGACCCATCGTGCTGATCAACGGCGTACGGGTTTCAGGGTTTAATGAAATCCGTGATCTGCCGACCGAAGCGATCCTGCGCACCGACATTTTCCCGGAAGAAGTCGCACTCAAATACGGTTATCGCGCTGATCAGCGCGTGGTCAACATCGTGTTGCGCCCCCGCTTCAAAGCTTTCACGGGCGAGTTCGGTGCACGCGGCACCACCGAGGGCGGGCGCGAGGGTGCCGATGTCAACGCCAGTTGGTTGGACATTCGTCGCGATGATCGCTGGCAGGTGGACCTGAAGGCGCGACGCGACGAAGAACTGCTCGAATCGCAGCGCAACATTGTGGGCGCCACCGGTACGCAGAACGCCGATGCGGCGCTGCGCAGCTTGGCGCCCGCAGCCGACCAACTCACCGCCAACTTCGTGCTGGCGAAGCCACTCGCGGAGGGCAGCGCTTTCACGCTGAACGCCACGCTCGACAACACGGCCCGCGAATCTTTGCTCGGACTGCGACCGACTGCCGCGGGCCCTGCCCCGCTGCGACGCGATGCTGACACCCTCGACTCGCACCTCGGCGGTATCGTGCAAGGCGCGCGCAGCGGATGGCGCTGGTCCGCCACCTTGAATGCCGATCGCAGCGACTCCACTACCACACTCGCAGGCGGCTCCAACAACACCCGTTCGCGTGCCGACTCCGCGGACCTCGATCTCGTGCTCAATGGCTCGGCGTTTGATCTGCCCGGGGGCGCTGTCGGCATCACCCTCAAAGGCAGCGCCGGCACGCGCAGCATCGACAGCTTCTCGCAGCGTCTCACCTCGAGCGTCGTCACCGAACTGTCGCGCGATCAACGCGAGCTGCAACTCAACGTTGACATGCCTTTGTGGCGCGGCATCGGCGACGGTGACGGCGAACGCGCCGCCCGACTCGGCGCCAACTTCAACCAAAGTTATGAAGACATCTCCGATGTCGGTGGCCTGCAGACCACCGGCTTCGGCCTCAACTGGTCCACGGGCCGCAGGCTGCGCGTCATCGCCTCGATGACCGACGAACAGGGCGCGCCGTCGATGCAACAACTCGGTGGCGCGGTCATCACCACGCCATTCGTGCGCAGCTTCGACTTCGTGCGCGGCGAAACCGTGGAGATCACGCGCATCGACGGCGGCAATGCGCTGTTGTCGGCTGATCGTCGTGAAGTGCTCAAGCTCGGCGTCGGTTCGCGCCCCTTCGAAGATATCGATCTCGATCTCAATGCCGATTACGTTCGCAGCCGATCGCGCGATGTGATCAGCGGCTTGCCGCTCGCGACCCCCGATCTCGAACGTGCCTTCCGCGATCGCTTCCAGCGCGATGCCAGCGGAAAACTGCTCTCCATCGACGCCCGCCCCGTCAATTTCTTTGGTCGTGACCGCGACGAGTTGCGTTTCACCCTCAATCTGACGCGTCCTTGGGGACCGCAGCCCGAAGCACCGAGCTTTCCGCCTCGCGGCACCTCGGGCCGCGGCGGTCCGTCAAACGCGGGCGCTTCGTCAAACGCGGGCGCTCCGCCAAACGCGGGCGGCCCGGTGGTCGTTCCCGCTCCGGCAGACGATGCTGCACGGCGCGCACGGATGGCGCAGATGGGCGAGCGTTTCATGGCCTTTTCGCGGCGCGGCAGCGTGCAGTTCACGCTGACCTACACCGAACGCTTGGCCGATGAGATCACGATCGCGCGCAATCTGCCGACGCTCGATCTGCTTGGCGGCGATACGCTGTTTGACAGCGCCGGTAATCCGCGGCGCGAACTCGAAGCGCAGTTTGGTGCCAACCGTAACGGCTTCGGCGCGCGCGTGATCACGCAGTGGCGCAGCGGCAGCGCCATCAAAGGAAACTCGGTTGCCGGCAGCACCAGCCCGGGTAGCCGCAGCGACCTCGATTTCTCGGCGCTGACCACCGTGAACCTGCGGCTCTTCGCCGATCTCGGGCTGCAGCCGTGGGCGCGCGATCACGAATTCCTGCGCGGCGCGCGGGTGAGTCTCGTGATCGGCAACCTGTTCAACGAACGTCAAAAGGTACGTGCCGCCGATGGCTCGGTTCCGGTCAACTATCAGCCCGACCTGCTCGATCCGCAGGGGCGCAACATTCGCCTGAACTTCCGCAAACTGTTCTTTCCGAACTTCACGCCGCCCGGAGGTCGCGCGGGCTGAGGCAGGCTGCGATAATGGCGCAGTCACACATTCCAGCAGGCCCGCCATGCTCGAGACCCTCGCCCGAGTCCCCCCCGATCCCATCCTCGGTGTTTCTGCCGCTTTTCAGAAAGACGAATCGCCCGACAAAGTCGATCTCGGCGTAGGCGTCTACAAAGACGAAGCGGGCAAGACGCCGGTGCCGCGCGCGGTCAAACGTGCCGAACAGGAAATGCTGGCGGCGCAGACCAGCAAAACTTACCTCTCGCCGATCGGCAACCCGGGCTTCAACGCGCAGGTGGCCGCACTGACCTTGGGCAGTGACCTCGCCGGTCGCAAGGGCGATCTCGCGCTCGCGCAGACGCCGGGCGGCAGCGGTGCGCTGCGCCTCGGGGCTGCACTGCTGGTGGCGGCGAAACCCGGCGCGGCCATTCATGTCAGTGACCCGACCTGGGCCAATCACATTCCGCTGCTCGGCAACGCCGGACTGCAGATCGAAAAATATCCGTACTACAACGCCTCGACCAACACGCTCGAGTTCGAGCGCATGTTGTCGACGCTCGATGCCCTGCCCGCAGGCTCGCCGGTGTTGCTGCACGCCTGCTGCCACAACCCGACCGGCCAAGATCTCGATGTCGGTCAATGGACCGCGGTCGCCGAAGTGCTCGCGCGACGCCGTCTGCTGCCCTTCCTCGACATGGCGTATCAGGGCCTCGGCGAAGATCTCGATCGCGATGCCGCCTCGATCCGCATCATTGCCCGCGCCGTCCCCGAACTTTTGATCGCGGTATCCTGCTCAAAGAATTTCGGAATCTATCGCGAACGCACGGGCATGCTCGCAGTGCTCGCTGCCGGAAGCGAACCCGCTTCGATCGTCAGCGGCCAACTCGGCCGGCTCGCGCGCACCCTCTGGTCGATGCCGCCCGATCATGGCGCCGCCGTCGTCGATCGCGTGCTGTCGCAACCCGACTTGCGTCAGGACTGGATAACCGAACTGCAGCACATGGCGCATCGCATCAATTCTTTGCGGGCCTTGCTGGCCGAGCGACTGAGCGCGGCGAGCGGCACAGACTTCAGCTGGATCAAGCAACAGCGCGGCATGTTCTCGCGACTGCCGCTCTCGCCCGAGCAAGTCATTCGGGCACGCGACGCGCACCACATTTACATGGCGCCCGATGGTCGAATCAACATTGCGGGTATCAGTCCGGCAAACGTGGAGCGAGTGGCTGCCGGCCTCGCCGAGGTGATGAAACAATGAACGCCGTAACCCTGGATCACTCTGCCATGCCCGGCGAGGCTGCCCTGCAATCCTGGTGGATGCCCTTCACCCACAATCGGCATTTCAAGGCACATCCGCGACTCATCGCCTCAGGCAAAGGCGCGTACTACCAACTGGTCGATGGCCGGCGTGTTTTTGATGGGCTCTCGGGTCTTTGGTGCTGTCCGCTCGGTCACTCACCCGATCGCGTGGTCGAGGCCGTGCAGCGACAGGTCGCCACCCTCGACTTCAGCCCGAGTTTCCAGATGGGGCATCCGGCAGCGTTCACGCTTGCAAGCCGCATCGCCGAGTTCGCAGGACGCCCGAACGACAAAGTTTTCTTTGTCAACTCGGGCTCCGAGGCGGTCGATACCGCCCTCAAAATTGCCGTGGCCTACCATCGTGCGCGCGGCGACAGCACGCGTACGCGCATCATCGGTCGCGAGCGCGGGTATCACGGCGTCGGCATGGGTGGCATCTCGGTGGGCGGTATTCCGGCCAACCGCAAAATGTTCGCGTCGCTGATGATTCCGGGCGTCGATCACCTGCCCCACACTTTCGAGCCGGCAAAGATGGGCTATTCGCGTGGCCAGCCCGAGTGGGGTCTGCACCTCGCCGATGAGCTCGAGCGCATCGTTGCGCTGCATGACGCGAGCAATATCGCCGCGGTCATCGTCGAGCCCATGCAGGGCTCGACCGGCGTGATCGTGCCGCCCAAGGGCTACCTCAAGCGCCTGCGCGAGATCTGCACTAAGCACGGCATTCTGCTGATTTTTGACGAGGTCATCACCGGTTTCGGTCGACTTGGCACGCCTTTCGCGAATAAATTCTTTGATGTCGAGCCCGATCTCATCACTTTCGCCAAAGCGGTCAACAATGCCGCGGTGCCCCTCGGCGGCGTGATCGCCTCTTCGGCGATTTACGATGCGTTCATGACGGGACCCGAGCATATGGTCGAGTTCTTCCATGGCTACACCTACTCAGCCCACCCGCTCGGCGTGGCTGCCGCCCATGCCACGCTCGATGAAATGCAGCATCGCAAACTCATCGATCGTGCGGCCGCTCTCGCCCCGGTGCTCGAAGATGCCGTGCACTCGCTGCGCGGCGAGCCACTGGTCGCCGATATTCGCAATCTCGGTTTCTCGGCAGCCGTCGATGTCACGCCGGTGCCGGGCAAGCCTGCGCTGCGCGCGTATCAAGTGTTCCAGCACGCCATGAACCGCGGCCTGATGCCGCGCTTCACTGGCGAAACACTGGCGCTGGCGCCGCCGTTCATCTCCACCGAGGACGAAGTACGCAGCGCAGTCGACATTCTGCGCGAGTCACTGCGGGCTGCGGCAAAGGCTGCCTGAAACTCGACTGCCCAAGTCCGCGGTTCAGCCTGCGAGCAGAACCTGCTCGGCGTGCTCGAGTGCCTCGGGACTGCCGACCAGCACCAGTTCGTCGCCCTGCTGCAGCCGCAAGCTGGCATCTGGATTGCGACCGACGATGCCGTGACGCAGCACGCTCTCGGTACGCACCGCATAGCCACGCTGCTCCAAGTCGGCGAGGCTGCGGCCAATCGCCCAAGCGCCAGGCGGCAACACCACGGTCTTGAGCTCTTCGCGGGAAAGATCGTCCTCGTCGGGCAGCGAGGTTTCACCGCGCAGCAAACCGCGCAAGACGGCATAGCGCTCATTACGAATGTTGCCGATCGTTCGCACCACCCGCGACACCGGTTGCTTGAGCAACATCAAGGCGTGCGAGGCAAGCATCAGGCTCGCCTCGAAGGTTTCCGGCACCACCTCGGTCGCACCCGCATCCATCAATTCTTCGAGCCGCGAATCATCGGCTGTGCGGACAAGCACGGGTACCTCGCTGCGCAGCGAGCGAACGGCTTTGACGATACCGAGCGCGACTGCGGGATCGGCAAAGGTGATCACGACGGTGCTCGCATGGGCGAGCCCGACCTCGCGCAAAAGATCAGTGTCTGAGGAGTCGCCGTAGATCACCGGCAAGCCCGCGGCGCGCGCCGCCCTCACCCGCGCCGGGTCAAGATCCATTGCAATGAATTCGAGCCCAGACGACTCGAGCACGCGCGCAAGATTTTGACCCACACGACCAAAGCCACAAAGAATGACGTGCTCACGTGATGCGAGCAGGGCGGTGGCACGCTCCTCGGCAGTCGGTTCAGACTTGCCCGTTGACCCCTCTTCGCGCAGCAGCCAACGCGCAATTCGTCGGTTTTGTCGCAGCAACAAGGGCGCCGTCACCATGCTGAGCACGATCGCGACCAACAAGGGCTGCGTGACCCGATCGGCAACGACATCACCCTGCATGAGAATGGTGAGAATCGCGATGCCGAATTCGCCGCCCACCGACAGCACAACACCCGTACGCACCGCTTTGAAAGGAGGCATGCCATAAAGCCGACCTGCCGCAGCCATCAGGACGAGTTTGAGCGTGGTCATCGCCAGCAAGACGATGACAATCAACACCCAGTCGGCCTGCAGGACGCGCAGATCGAGCATCATGCCGACCGAAATGAAAAACAGGCCGAGCAAAATATCGCGGAAAGGCCTGATGACGGCCTCGACCTGATGTCGATACTCAGTCTCGGCCAGCATGACGCCGGCGAGAAATGCCCCAGTCGCCATCGACACACCCGCCGCGTGCGAGATCCACGCAGCGCCGAGCGCCACCAACAAAACCGCCAAGGTAAAAAGCTCGCGTAACCGGCTGTGCGCGATTTCATAGAGGAGCGGTCGCAGTGCATAACGACCCAGCAGCAGCACGACACCCACCGCAACCGTACCCACACCCACCGCGGCACCGACACGCGCCGGCGAGAAATCGACGCTGCCCGCAGCGAGTGCGCCCGCCAGCACCAAAAACGGCACAAAGGCGAGATCCTGAAAGAGCAGCACGCTGAAGGCGACACGCCCGTGCGTCCGATTGATCTCGGACTGCTCGGTGAGCTGCTGGATGATGATCGCCGTCGAGCTCACGGCGATGGCGCCGCCCAAGGCGATCGCGGCGAGCGGCGCTACCCCCAAGGCCCAAAAAATGAGTGAGCCTGCGCCGGCCGTGAGCAACATTTGAGCACTGCCGACACCGAATACTTCGCGACGCATGGCGACCATGCGCGGCCAGGAAAACTCCAGCCCGAGCGTGAACAGCAGAAAGACCACGCCGAGCTCCGCAAGCAAGCGGGTCGTGTCGTTCTCGTCCATGAGCCCAAGCGCATAGGGGCCAAAGATGGTGCCGACGAGCAAGTAACCGAGAATCGGGGGCAGACCGACCCGACGCGCAGCCGCAACCACGAGCACGGCGGCGGCAAGCAGGAGCAGGATTTGCGCAAGGGGGTCAGCGATCATTGACCGACCACTCTACGCGAGACGCGACAGCATTGCCGCGCGGTCAAGCGCAGGCCACCCTGTCTCAGGCCACGCAGCGGACCCCGGTGCCGCCGAGACCACAGTAACCATCCGGATTTTTGGCGAGGTACTGCTGATGGTAGTCCTCGGCGTAAAAGAATTCGGGGGCGAGTCGGATGTCGGTGGTGATGGCGCCGAAGCCGCCGGCCTGCAACCCCGCCTGATAACGATCGCGGCTGGCGAGCGCCTCAGCGAGCTGAGCCTCGCTGCTGCAATAAATGACCGAGCGGTATTGCGTACCGATGTCGTTACCCTGCCGCATGCCCTGCGTGGGATCGTGGCGTTCCCAGAAGGCCTGCAACAGCTCGCCATAAGACAGCTTCGCCGGGTCAAAGATCACACGGACCACTTCGGCATGACCGGTTCGACCGCTGCAGACCTCTTCGTAGGTGGGATGGGTCGTGTAACCGCCGGCATAGCCGACCGAAGTCGACAGCACGCCCGGAATCTTCCAAAAGAGTCGCTCGGCACCCCAAAAACACCCCATGCCGAATACGGCCTCGACCGCCCCCGCGGGGAACGGCGGCTTCAGCGGAGCGCCATTGACGAAGTGCCGATCGTTGATCGGCAAGGGAGTGCTGCGCCCAGGGAGTGCATCGGCGGCACTGACGAGTTCGGCTTTGCGACGGAAGAGTGACATGCGTGAATTCTGCGGTGCTCGCGACGCCGCTTCAAGCGCCGCGCCAGTTGTGATCGCCGACCGGGCTGCGTACCCTTCGCTGCCATGACGACCTGCCACAGCCATAACCTGCGCGAGCCGGAAAGCTCCGCCCCCAAACCCTACGGCGTGCGCGTCTCGCTGCGCGCCGGTGACCCCTTCCGCAAGCTGCTCGGTGCCGACTGGAGTCGCACGCACTGGTTCGAAACGGCGCTCGAGCGTGATGCCGCGCTCGCGGAGATGAGCCGCAAGCACGAGTACTCGCGGCCGGGCGATCGCCCCGCGCTCAACTATGAAAAGGTCGTGAATCTCGCCTCGCGCCGCCGCGACTAAACGCCGCGACTAAAACGTGCGACCGAGGAACAAATAGAACGTGTTCTCGCCGCCCTCGCCAAAGCCCGACCCAAGATAGACCGGCCCGAGCAGCGTATCGAAGCCAAAGAAAACGCTGCCCTGCTTGAGCGCAGAGTCGAGTCCGATCTCGCTGCGCTCGTTCCACACGGTGCCCGCCTCGAGCGAGACACCCACATAGGCCGGCACGTTCAAAAATCCCTCACCGCCCCGGCCGATCTGCCGGTAATACATCGCCCGGGCGATGGCGTAATGACGACCGCTGATCGAGTCGGGCGCGAGCGCCGACAAATTCAGGAAACCGCCGAGCGGAAAAAGCGTACGAATATTGCCGCTCGCCGAATCGATGTTGGTCCCGAACGAGCTCCACAACACGCCCGTGTTGCGCCCGCTCGAACGCGCGGCGAGCCAATCGATGGTCACGAGGTCCGAGCGCTGCGCCGAACCCAGGCTCGGCGACTCGGCTCGCCACTCGGCGACCAAATATTGTCCGCGACGCGGAAAATTGCGGTTATCAAGCTCATCGTAGGATAGGCGACCAAAATATTCGCGCACGTCGAAATCGCCGACGGCAGGCACGAGGGGGTCCCCGATCCGCAGCCGCGAACGCCCCGTTATCCGTCGCAATCCCGCGCGCCACTCGCCCCAATTGGAGAACTCGCGGCCGATATCGAGTCCGTATTCCGTAGTGCGCAAACGATATTCGGCGCGGCGCTCGCCAGATTCGAGCAGCGGCACGTTGCGCAACTCGAAACGGGCCTGCGGCATCAAAAACCAGCGCGCGGAATCACCGAAAGGAATGTGAAACTCGGTGGCAATCTTGGGTTCGGAACCGACCTGCAGATCCCACACCCACTCGGCGGCCAGCGAGCCGATATCGGCGAGCACAAAACGCGCAGCCGCGTTGTAACTGGAATTGCCGTTGAAATCGTCCTCGAGATTGAGGCCGATACGCATGTAGTTCGGCCCCCAGGAATTGCGCTTGGCGCTCAATTCCAGCGTGTCGCCGTTCTGACCCTCGCGCAGTCGATAGTCCACACTCTCGAAGTTGCCGCGACCATAGAGGGTGGCTAGCCCGGCATCCAAACCTGTGGCGCTAGAGGTGTTGGTGAAGCCGGCCCGCAACAAACGCTCATAGCGCATCGAGTCGGCTGCCACCTGAACCTCGGCCACACGAGGCTCGCCACCCCGGACGGCCGCACGCGCGGCGAGATAGCTGGAATATTCGCGCTCGCCAAGACGCAGCGCGCCGAGTTTGTCGAGCGCAGCACGCGCTGTTTCCTCGCCCAGCACCACCGCTCGCGGCACGATGTCGAAATCGAAACTCGAAGCCTCGCCGAGCTGCGGCGCGAGCAAGATATCTGCAGGCTGCAATGTGCGACGTTGCGCATCACTGCCTCGGCGAATGAGGATCGACAGCATCTGATTGGAGATGGTCGCCACAGAGTCGAGCGTGTCGCGCTTGCGCAGCGGGAAACCGACATCGACCACGATGAGTACATCGACGCCCATGCTGCGCGCGATCTCGACCGGCAAATTGTTGGCGAGCCCGCCATCGACAAGCAGGCGGCCATCGATCTCTACCGGCGCGAACACACCCGGCGCCGCGAGACTCGCGCGCATCGAGGTGACGAGATCGCCGCGCGCGAGCTCGATGGGGTCACCGGTTTCGAGGTCGGTCGCCACCGCCCGAAATGGTGTCGGTAATTGATCAAAGTTTTCGACCCGAGCCGCAGGTACGGTCACTCGGCGCAGCGCCTGCGTGAGTCGCTGACCCGAGACCAAGCCCTTGGGCAGACGGAAGCTGCCGCCCTTCAGACCGACCGGAAAATTCACCAGGAAATTTTGATCTTCGCTCTTGCGGCGAAAACTCAGGCGATCGCGTGGCGCAGGCTCGCGGAAGGCCTGCCGCCATTCGGTGGACTCGACCAACGTGGCGATTTCGTTGGCGGACAATCCACTCGCGTACAAGCCACCGACCACGGCACCCATGCTGGTCCCGGCAATGGCATCGATCGGAATGCGCTCGGCTTCGAGCACCTTGAGCACACCGACGTGTGCAGCGCCGCGGGCGCCACCGCCCGAAAGCACCAGGCCCACTCGCGGCCGCTCGGCCGCCGCGGCCCAGCGGGGCGCGGCAAACGACGCAGCCGCCATCGCAAGCAGCACGAGCCAGGCAACATGACGGAGCGGACGCACGGAGCGAAGGATAGCAAGCGATAATGCCCGCATGCTCGTTACCGCGCTCGGCGTCCTGCTTGCGGCGACCGTATCATCCGTCTCGACAACCCCTCTCCATGAGGTGGTGGTGACCGCTCGTCGCCGCGAACAACGGCTGGTCGATGTGGCGGCCAGCATCAGCCGTGTCACACCGGGTATCACGGGTGCACTCGATCTTGCCCACCCCGCCGAGAGTCTCAATCGCCTCCCCGGGGTGGTGCTGCAGCGCGGTAGCGGACAAGAGAGCCTGCTCGCCATTCGATCACCGGTGCTTACGGGGTCGGGGGCCTGCGGAGCCTTTCTCATGCTGGAGGACGGCTTTGCTCTGCGACCGACCGGGTTTTGCAATATCAACCAATTGTTTGAGGTCAATACCACGCAAGCCGCGGCGATCGAGGTCTTGCGCGGGCCGGGTAGTGCCGTGCACGCCGCGAATGCCGTGCACGGCGTCATCAATATTTTGACCCCGCAGGTGCGCGACCTTGCGGGGCTGCGGATTACGGCAACGACCGGGCCTGACGATGTTCGCTCGGTGGCTCTCGCGACTGCTCGCGACGACTACGCGGTGCAGGCGCTCATCCGACGCGACGGCGGTTTTCGCGCTGACTCGGCGAGTACGGACTACAAATTGAACCTGTTGCAAGATCGCGAATTTCGGGGCGGACAACTGCGCTTGCGTGCCGCAGCTACGCGCCTCGATCAGGATACGGCGGGCTTCATCCGCGGCTTCGAGGCCTATCGCGACCCCGTACTGCGGCGCTCGAATCCGAACCCGGAAGCTTTTCGCGATGCCGAGAGCCTGCGCCTCTCGGCGGCGTGGTCACGCGAATCCTGCGCCAACTGCAGTGATGAAGTGCGCGCCATCCTGCGCAACTCGTCGATGACTTTCCTGCAGCATTTTTTGCTCGGCAAGCCACTTGAACGCAACGCACAACGCAGCGCGGCCGTCACGATCTCGCGCAGCCGCCCGATGGGGCCGAGCGGCCTCTCGTGGCGTTTGGCGCTCGATGCCGAATGGGCGGATACGCAACTACTCGAAATTCAAAATGGACCAACGCTCGAAGGCAGCGCAGCCGCCCGCGCGATTCGTCCGGCTGGGCGCCACTACGATTATTTTGTTGATGTCGCGACCGTGGGCGCGAGCGCGGGTCTGGAGCAAAGTATCGGCGATTGGCTGTGGCGCCTCTCGATGCGCGCGGATCGCACGGCGTATCGATACGACAACCGCATGCGCGATGGCAATACGGCCGAGGACGGTACGCCCTGCCCGGGCGGCTGTCTCTACAGCAGGCCTGCAGATCGTAGTGATCGCTACTCGCGGCTCACGCCACGGGCCGAGCTCATCAAACATTTGAGCGAGTCGCAACATCTCTATGTCGTGCTCGCCGAGGGTTTTCGTCCGCCGGAAATCACCGAGCTTTATCGGTTGCAGCGCAACCAGTCGGTGGCGGAGCTTGGCGCAGAACGCCTGCGCAGCGCCGAACTCGGTTGGCGCTTTGCCATGGGTGAGGCACCCTCGCTTTCCGGCAACGTCGCGCTCTATCGAGCGTGCAAGACGGATGTCATCCTGCGCGACACCAACGGCTTCAATGTCAGCGGCGGCCGCACTCGCCACGAAGGCTTGGAGTACACGCTCGATTGGCGAGCCCACGCCAGCTTGCAAGTTCGCGCAAGCGGCACCTGGGCACGTCACCGTTATGATTTTTCGCGTGCGATCGAGGGTGGCGAGACGATCGTTGCGGGCCGCGACATCGACACCGCACCGCGCAGCATTCATCGACTGGCCGTCGAACTCAAACCGCAAGACGCGCTCGCGATCGAGATCGAAGCGCGTCGCACGGGCGATTACTTTGCCGATGCAGCCAACGAGCGGCGGCATCCGGCGCAAGTCGCGCTGCGCCTGAACACGCGCTGGCAAGTTGACGATTCTTTGGGCCTGAATCTGGAGATCGAGAACCCCACCGACCAAAGGCTCGCCGATCGTGCCGACTACGCGCAGGGCGACTGGCGATATTTCCCGGCGCGCGGCCGCAGCATTTATTTTGGGGTCGACTGGCGCCGACGCTGAGGCACTTGCCCGCGCGGAATCTGCTGGGTGATGCAGTGGATGTTGCCCCCACCGAGCAAAATTTCGCGCGCCGGCACACCCACCACGTGCCGCTGCGGAAAAATCTGTTGCAACTGCGCCAGCACCTGGGCGTCGAGTCGCGGGTCAAGCAGCGGCACGACAACGCCGCCATTGGCGATATAGAAATTCACGTAGCTTGCCGCGAGCCGCTCACCGCCACGGCGCGGCTTGGTCCCCGCGCGCGGCTTGAGCCCCGCAGCTTCGATCGCGGTCATCTCGAGAGGTCCTGGCATCGGTACTTTGTGAACTTTGAACCGGCGCCCGCAGGCATCGCGGGAATCGCTGACGCGCTCGAGAGCATCACGCGAAATCGCATGTTGCGGATCGCGACGATTGTCGCACCAGAGGAGCGCAATTTCGCCGGGCGCGACGAAGCATGCAAGATTGTCGATGTGCCCATCGGTCTCGTCATTGAAGACGCCGCGCCCGAGCCAAATAATTTGCGTTGCCGCCGTGTAGGCGCGCAGCAAAGTTTCGATCTGCCGACGACCGAGCTCGGGATTGCGATTGGGGTTGAGCAGGCACTCTTCGGTCACGAGCAGCGTGCCCTCGCCATCGGCGTGGATCGACCCGCCCTCGCAAACAAAAGGCGCGCGATAGCGGGCGAGCCCTTCGACCTCAAGCACGCGCCGCGCGACGAGCTCGTCGCGATCCCATGGAAAATACAAACCGCCGTTCAGTCCGCCCCAGGCATTGAAGTGCCAGTCGACCCCCCGGACCTCGCCGCGCTGATCCACCACGCCCGTGGGACCGACATCGCGCATCCAGGCATCGTCACTCTCGAGCCGCAGCACGCGGATCCGCGGCTCAAGCGCCGGACGCGCCGTCGCGTAATGCGCGGGCGTGACGCCCACGGTCACGGGCTCGAACCGCGCAATCGCGTGGGCAACGGCTGCGAACGCACGCTGCGCCGGCGCAGCGTGCTCGCGCCAGTTATCGCTGCGCGTGGGCCAGAGCATCCAGCAGCCGCGATGGGGCTCGAACTCGCCGGGCATACGAAAGCCGTCGGCAGCGGGTGTCGAGGGCGTCGGTTCGCTCATGAGTCGAGATTCCTCATAGGGGGAGATTCTAGCGAAGCCACACTGTAGAATCCGCGCCACGCAACGGCGGGGGTTTTTGAAGAATCGCCGGGCGTTTCAGAAGGAGTTCAGAACCATGACGACGGTTGCAAAAGTCACCCTGACGCCGCCCGCTGGCGGCGCCAAGATCACCATCAAAGACGGCAAATTGTCCGTCCCCGACAACCCGATCATTCCCTACATCGAAGGCGACGGCACGGGCCCTGACATTTGGCGCTCGAGCGTACGCGTCATGGACGCGGCGGTCGCCAAGGCCTACGGCGGCAAGCGCAAGATCCATTGGATGGAAGTCTATGCCGGCGAAAAGTCGAACAAACTTTTTAACACCTGGTTGCCGGATGAAACGGTCGCCGCCTGCCGCGAATTTTTGGTGTCGATCAAAGGGCCGCTGACGACGCCGGTGGGCGGTGGCATCCGCTCGCTGAACGTGGCTTTGCGTCAACTGCTCGACCATTACGTCTGCCTGCGTCCGGTGCGCTGGTTCAAGGGCGTGCCCGCACCCGTCAAACCCCACGACACGGTCTAGATGGTGATCATACGAGAGACCACCGAAGACATCTATGCGGGTATCGAATTCGAGCTCGGCTCCGAAGAGAACAAAAAATTCAAGGAGCTCTTCAAGGCCAACTTCCCGAAGGCCTACGCCAAAATTCGCTTCCCCGAGACCTCGGGCATCGGCATCAAGCCGGTATCGCTCGAGGGTACCGAGCGCCTCTTCCGTGCGGCGGTCGAATACGCCATTGCCAACAAGCGCAAGAGCGTGACCATCGTCCACAAGGGCAACATCCAGAAGTTCACCGAGGGCGCGTTCCGCAACTGGTCCTACGCACTCGCCGAGCGCGAGTTCCCGGGCCAGACCTATGGTTGGGAACAGTGGGAGCGGACCAAGGCCGAGCATGGCGAGAAAGCCGCCAACGCCGAAATGGATGCAGCAAAGAAATCCGGCAAGATCATCATCAAAGATGCGATCGCCGATATCACGCTGCAGCAGGTGCTCACGCGTCCCGACGAATTCGACGTGCTCGCCACCTGTAACCTCAACGGTGACTATCTCTCCGACGCCCTCGCCGCACAGGTGGGTGGCATCGGCATTGCGCCGGGCGCCAACATCAACTACGTCACCGGTCACGCGGTGTTCGAAGCCACGCACGGCACGGCGCCGAAGTACGCGGACCTCGACAAGGTGAACCCGGGCTCGGTGCTGCTCTCGGGCGAGATGATGCTGCGTTACATGGGCTGGACCGAGGCCGCCGATGCCATCATCACCGCTATGGATCGCACCATCGCTCAAAAGACCGTCACCTACGACTTCGCACGCCTGATGGACGGCGCGAAAGAGGTCAAGTGCAGCGAGTTTGGCGACGCCCTGATCGCCAACCTGTAAGCGCATGACGGCATCCGCCGGGTCCCTGATCGATCTCGGATCCCGGCGGATCGCCGCTGCGTTCGCCGCCTACAACGGCGAATTCCGCGACATCACGCGGCGTGCGCCGGCGCGCTTCGACGCCCGCGACTGGCACGGTCGCGAACAAGATTCCGTCGAACGTATCGAGCTCTACGATGGCTGGGTCAATCGCACGGTGGCCGCTATGCGCGAGCAGCTTGGCGAGGCGGCGCAAGATCGCGCGCTTTGGGCGCAGATGCGCAAGCGTTTTCACGACCGCACCTCTGGTCTTGCCGATGCGGCCTTTGCGCGCACGTTCTTCAGCTCGGTGTCGCGTCGGGTGTTTGGCACCGTGGGTGTCGACCCAGAGATCGAATTTGTAGGGGTTGAGCTCAACCCCCTCGAGGGCGCGGGCGATCACCCCGAGACCCAAGTTTATGTGAATCGTGGCAGCGTCGAGCTGGTGATCGAAGATCTGCTCGGCGAGGTCGCGTTGCGCAGTCCGTGGATCGCCTTCGACAAGACCGTGCGCAATGTGGCCGCCGACATCGCCCGGCAGTTGCGCGAGGCGCTACCCGATGGGCTAGATGTCGATGGCGTTCTGCATCACATCGAGATCCTGCGCCCGCTGTTTTTTCAGACTACGCGCGCGTACATTGTGGGTCAGGTCGTGGCCGCCGGAGCACGCCTGCCCTTGCTGCTGGCGCTGCAGAACACCGAGCGCGGTCTCTTCGTCGACAAGGTCATGCTCGATGAAGACGAGCTCAGCATCGTCTTCGGCTTCACGCGTTCCTATTTCCACGCCGATCTCGAGCGCGTGGTCGAGGCCGTGGTGTTCCTGCGGCAGTTGCTACCGCGAAAGTCGCTCTCCGAGCTCTTCACCGTGCTCGGGCGCGCAAGACAAGGCAAGGCCGAGCGCTATCTCGAAATCCTGCGGCACTTGCAGCAATCAGACGATTTCTTTGTCCACGCGGCGGGTGAGCGCGGTCTCGTGATGGTGTGCTTCACCCTGCCCTCGCTCGATGTGGTCTTCAAACTCATCCGCGATCGCTTTCCGCCCGTCAAAACCGTACTGCGGCAAGACGTCATCGACAAATACAAGTTCGTGTTCCGCCACGATCGCGCGGGACGTCTCGTCGATGCGCAGGAGTTCAAGCGAGTGCGCCTGCCGCGCGCACGATTCACGCAAGAGCTCATCGATGAGCTCTTGAGCGAGACCGGCGAGACGGTACATCTTGACGGCGAAGATCTCGTCTTCGATCACATGTACATCGAGCGACGCATGGTGCCGCTCAACCTCTATCTGCGTGAGGCACCCGCCGCAGCCGCCGAGAGCGCCGTCATCGACTACGGGCAGGCGATCCGCGACCTGGCGCTGTCCAATATTTTTGCCGGCGACCTGCTGCTCAAAAATTTCGGGGTTACCCGTCACGGACGGGTGATTTTCTATGACTACGACGAACTCTGTCAGGTGACCGACTGTCGCTTCCGCGAAGTGCCGCAAGCCAGCAACGACGAAGACGACATGCGCGGCGAGGCCTGGTTCTATGTCGCCGACAACGACGTGTTCCCCGAGACTTTCCTCAATTTTCTGGCTTTCAGCGATGAGCAGCGCGAGACCTTCAAGCAGGTGCATGGCGACCTGCTTGGGCCCGATTTCTGGCGCGGCATCCAGCGCCGGGTGCGCGAAGGGGCCATTCTCGAGGTGCTGCCGTATCGCCCCCGGTAGCGCCCGCTCGCGACCGCGGATAAGATTGGCGCATGGACGTCCGTACTCCCGCCGATGTTGTTGTCACCCCCCGCGATCTGCGTTTCAGCACCGAGCAGGCGCGCAATCAGTATTGGCTCGGGGGTGATCCGGTCGGAACGGCGGTGCTCAACGCCCTGTCGCTGACCTTCCCGGACGGCGAAAAAATGTTCATGGATGCCGTGCGGCATTTTCGCGGCCAGCTCTCAGGCAAGCTCGCCGAAGACGTCAGGCATTTTCTGGCCCAGGAAGCCATCCACGCGCGCGAACATCACGCGCTCAACTCCATCGTCGACCCGGTCAAATATCCGGTCGCCGAAATCCTCGCCAAGGTTCGTGATCGTATTGCGTTCAATCGCTCGAAGGGTCCGTACGCGATTCTGCTGTCGACCATCGCGCTCGAGCATTTCACGGCCATGATGGCCGACATGCACATGCAGAACCGCGGCCTGTTCGCGAACGCCGACCCGGAGATCGCCCGCCTGTGGCGCTGGCACGCGCTCGAAGAAACCGAGCATAAGGCTGTAGCCTATGACGTCTTTCTCGAGGCGACGAGGCACTGGTCGGCGTTCAAGCGCTATCGACTGCGCTGTCTCTCGATGGCGTATATCACCTTCCATTTCACGCGCAACATCGCGAGCCACGCCTCACGCTTGCTCGAGGCCGACGGCTATAGCGCGAGCGAAGCGCGCAAGGCCGTGAGGCGTTTTCTTTGGAGCGACCCCGGTCTTTTTCGTCGCGGCTGGCGCAGCTACATCGCCTGGTACCGCCCGGGCTTTCACCCCTGGGATCTCGACAATCGCGCCGAGCTGGCAGACTGGCGCGCCGAGTTCGACGCCTCGTGAGCACAGCCGGGCGCGCCCGGCCATGCGGCAATCCAACGTCTGATCAACTCGAGCCCTTCTCGGTGCACGAGGCTGCGTCCGAGTTCCGGCATCATTTCGCCGGGGTCCTGCGAGGCCATGCGATACACCATGATCGACTCATCAGGATGACCGGGCACGATATCGAATTTTTTGTTGCCAGTGCCGCGACCCGCAGCCACCGGCGATTTGCAGAGTCCCAGCGCGATCGGTGAAGTTGCCTCGGCATCGAGGGCGAGCCCCGAGGTATCCGCCGGCCCCTGACGGTTATGGCAGTGGCCACAATTGATGTCGAGATAGGCACGGGCTCGCGAATCGAGCGATGCCGACTCGTCGTTCCAGCTGGCCGCGCGCGTCCAGCCTCTCGACGCTGAGGCAGCGGGGGCTGCGGCTTCCAGCAAGCCCAGCTGCTCAAGATGAACCAGCTGATTTCTTTGGCCGAGTTCGCCGCCATAGTCATGATCACGATCGAGGTGACGAGCCTTGAGACCAATCGGCGCCAGCGTCGCACGCTCGACGTCGGTCGCATGACAGGCCGCGCACTGATTGATATCAGGTACCACATAGTCGAATTTACCGATGCCTGCGAGTTCGAGCGGAATGATCTCCCCCACGCGTTGCAGGCGCGCAGTGCGCTGCGAGTCGTCCCAGACATAAGACACTGCTTGCCAACCCTGCTCGCGCCGTACCAGCAGGCGCGTCTCGATGAGTTGCACTTGATCGAGCGCGAGCCGCCCGCCCGCGAGCACGCCGATCGCTGCGGCGGTCGCTTGCAAGCCCCCCTGGGAAGCACCCGCGCCATTACCGGCGTCGCGGCGCGGGTAATAGAAAGTTTTACTGAGGATGCTGCCGACGGGCAGCTGCAGCGCACCATCGGCGCCATAGCCCGCGCGCGTTCCGGCAGGCAGCCAGACCGTACGCAGCTTGTGCGCATAATCGCTGAAGAGCGGCGTATTGAGTTCGTAAGGGATCACACCCTTGGTCGGGCCGAGCACACCCGCGCGGATCTGCAGCACTTGCCAATCGGCGAGCGCCTCCGGATTGCGCTCGGCGTGAAACACCGGCTGCTGCTCGCGGGTCGTGCAGCCGCTGAAGAGCACGGTCAGCGCAATCACCGAGCTCAGGGCGGTCAAGCCCGAGA
>JBJTAV010000063.1:0-12156 GCA_046091005.1 Gammaproteobacteria bacterium
GTCGAAGTCGCGCGCCCCGGCCACGGTAAGCGGACGTGACGATGAAATAGGTGCGGTGGCGCGCGACTTCGACAGCCTGGCCGAACAAATCGCAACGCTGCTCGCAGAGCGTCAACATTTGATGCGCGACATGTCGCATGAGTTGCGCTCGCCACTCGCCAGACTGCAAGCCTCGCTTGCCCTCGCGGAGCGCAAGCAACCGCTGCCGGCACCGGAGCATGCCCGCATCCTTACCGAGCTTGAGCGCATGAATCAGGCGATCGGTGATGTGCTGCGCTTCACGCGACTCGAGGCCGAGCCGATCCGGACGAAGCACTTGCTGCGTATCGACGAATTGCTGGCGACGCTGGTCGCCGACGAAAGCGACGAAGCCCTGACCCACGATGTGCGCCTCGAATGGCAAGGCGAGCAGAATCTCGCCGTCGTCGGCGATCCGCAGTTGCTGCGCAGCGGGTTCGAGAATGTATTGCGCAACGCCATTCGTCATGCGCCTGCAGGTTCGCTCGTGCAGCTGCATGCCGCTCGCCGCGACGGCGATTCGCTCGTGATCACCATCGAAGATCGCGGCCCCGGCGTCCCCGAGGATATGCTCGAGCGCATCTTCGAGCCCTACAAGCGCTTGGCAGCGCCGGGCGATGATCGTACGGGCACCGGGCTCGGGCTAGCGATCGCGCGCCGCGTGTTCGAGGCCCATGGTGGTGACATCATCGCGCTGCCAGCGGCACCTTGCGGACTGTGCGTACGCATTCGTCTGCCGCAGGCGTGCTAGCATTTGCGCCGAATTTTTCAGGTCAAAACTTCGAGGAACACTCGTGCCCGGCAAACTGATCCTTGTGCGACACGGCCAGAGCATCTGGAACGTCGAAAACCTGTTCACCGGCTGGCACGACGTCGATCTCTCGCCGCAGGGTCGAATCGAGGCTGCGACTGCTGGCAAAGAATTGCTGCGCGAAGGCATTGCCATCGATATCGCTTTCACGTCCATGCTCAAGCGCGCCATCCGCACGCTCTGCATCATGCTCGACGAAATGGATCGCATGTGGATTCCGGTCGAGCGCTCCTGGCGCCTCAACGAGCGCCACTACGGCGCCCTGCAGGGGCTCAACAAAGCCGAGACGGTCGCCAGGCATGGCGAAGCGCAGGTCAAAATATGGCGGCGCAGCTACGACATTCCGCCGCCCGTGCTGGACGATGACGATCCCCGTCATCCCCGCCACGATTCGCGCTACGCCTCGATCGATCCCTCGCTGTTGCCGGCAACCGAATCACTCAAAGATACTTTGGCGCGAGTTCAGCCCTATTGGGACTCACGCATTGCCCCGGAATTGCGCGCGGGTCGCAACGTGCTCGTCGCCGCGCACGGCAACAGCCTGCGGGCCATGGTGAAAATGCTCGATAACGTTCCAGAGAGCGAGATCGTCGAACTCAACATTCCGACGGGCGTCCCACTGCTCTATGAACTCGACGATGCACTGAAACCCCGCGGCAGCCGCTATCTCGGTGATGCCGAGGCGATCAGGGCCGCGGCCGAAGCCGTCAGGAAGCAAACCGAGAAACGCTGAACTTCAGGCGATGGGCTTGCCGGGACCCGGCGCCCAGCCGTCGTAACGACCGCCGGTCTCGGCAGCGATTCCGCGCATGCGGGCAGACACTTCGCGCACCGCATGCACATTGAGCGACATGCTTTTGAGCGCGTGCACGCTCCAGGGGTGATCGACGCTATCGGCAAGCTCGCGGATGTCGACCGTGAAACCCTCGGCATGAAGGCGCGACGCCACACTGTCTGCCACGTCGCGCGACGGCAGTGCAACAAAGAAATCGACGTCCACGGGCTGAAAAGGATCGACGCCGCTGCGACGCAGCCTTTCGATCAGCTTGGTGTCCCAGTCATCGAGCTGCACCTTCGAAGCGCGACGAATCTGGTAGATGATGCGCCACACCGCAATGGCGCCACCGCCGATCAAAAAAACGACAACCCAATCCATCATTCGTCCGGGGCGATGGTCACACGCAGACCATCAAGCTCGTCGGTCATGTCGAGCTGACACGACAGACGCGAGCCTTCCTTGTAGTGGGCCAGCTCGTGCAACAGTTCACGCTCGTCCGACATCGGCGCCGGAATCTTCGCCGACCACGAAGGGTCGATGTAGATATGACAGGTGGCGCAGGAACACATGCCGCCGCAGATCGCCGCGATGCCGTAGTCGAGTTCGCGCAGGGTTTCCATCACCTTGACACCGGCGCGCGCCGGAACGTCGTGTTCTTTTCCATCGCGATCGACAACTTTGAGCGTAGGCATGAGCTTGTTCCGAACCTGAGACTGAGAGCCGTTGGGAGCGCGTAGTTTGCCCGGCCCGAGCGACATCCGCCACCCGTCGGCGCCGAGATTTAGTCTGCGGAAGCCAAAGACCCGCTGATCGCGGCCAAATCGAGCCAAACGGCATTCAACAATGTACGCAGCCGTCTGCGCTGCTCAAAGCCCTGGGGTTGCAAGCTCCATGAGGCGAGCTCCGTCGCGTGCCCGGGCAAGCTGGCCGCGAGCCCCGCCAGGTCTTCGTCACCATGACCAGAGTGCGCGTACTCCCAATCGATGAGACAGAGCGAACCGTCGCACCGCACGATGATATTTGGCGGATTGAGATCGCCGTGCACCAGAACGTGATCGGTGGAGATCACCGATGTCGCCTGCGCGAGCGCTTCTTCGACATGCTTTGCCCAGCGTGCTGCGCGCGGCGGATTTTTGAGCGCAAGACGCTGCTGCAACTCGCCGAGCCGACCCGCGAGATCAAGTGACGGCAACGCAGTCGAAGATATCCCGCGCAAGCGCTCGAGCAGCTCACGTACGGCTATCCGCCGATTGCGTCGCAGGATCCAGTCAGACTCCAGCGGCGATCCCTCAATGAAAGGCATGAGCATGAAGCGCCGAACAGGATCGAATTCGATCACCGGCGGCGCCACGCCCTGCGCCGCGGCGAGCCGCTGTGCCGCCACCTCCGTCTCGGGAGAGATCCCGAGCGCCTGCGCGATCTCGATCGAGGGCCACTCGCGGCGAACGAAAACGCCGCGAGAATCTTTGAACACCGACAGTCGATTGATTTGACTGCCGCGCACCTTAGAGCTCGCGAGTCTGGCCGAGATGGTACCGAGCTCGCCATTCGCGCCAACCCACGACGGCGATCACGAAATACACGATGTAGAGACCGACCACGAACCAAAGACCTTGCGCGCCATAGAGAAACATCGATGCCGCGTTGACGACCATCCAGTAGAGCCAGTTTTCGAGCACACTGCGCGTCGTCATCCAGGTGGTGATGAGACTTGCGCAGGTCACCGCCGCATCGAGCCGCGGCCAACTGCCCCCCGTCGATACGGCCAGCCACGGCGCCAAAAATATCGCGACCAAAACGATCACCACCACTATCCCGAAATGCAGGGATAGTGGCCAACGGCGGATCACGCTAGCGCGGTCCGATGGCGGCGAGGCGTCCGACCACTGCCAAAACCCGTATATCGCCATGCCGACGTACAGCGTCTGCAAAGCCGATTGCAAAGGCAGACCTGATCGTCCTGCAAGCCAGGCGAGCAGCGCCGAGGAGACTGCACCAAAGGCCCAAGCCCAACGATTGCGGCGTACGGCAAGCAGGGCGTAACCCACGCCGAAGGCAACCGCGAACACTTCGGCGATCGAGCTCATTCAACGTACCTGCCAGTTCACGGTCAGACCGAACATGCGCGGATCGGCGAGTTGTATATACAACCGATCAGGGAAATCGGGCGGCTCGTTGCCAAAGAAAAAACCCCGCATCGCATAGCTCTCATCGAGCGCGTTGCGCACCCAAACGTCGGCCCGCCAGCGCTCGCCCGCGTAGCCCGCACGAAGGTTGACGAGAGCATAGGGCCGTGAGCGCTGGGCGTGGCTATCGCTGAAGAAAAATGCCGCCACGTGCTGCGCGTCCGCACGGGCGAACCAGCCTTGGGGATGCTGATATTCGAGCGAAAGCGAAGTCTGATGCCGGGGCGCGTGCGCCTGCCCTCGACCGGAGAGGTCCCGACCGGCCACCACATAGTCGACAAAACGCGTTCGCAATAGCCCGAGCGTCGCGCCGAACCGCCAACGTTCGCCTAAAGGCGCAGATACGCTGCCTTCCACGCCCTCGTTCACACCGGCTGCGGCGTTATCGGTCAAATAAATGAACGACAGGGGATCGCCAGGATCGAGCTGGGCAGAAGTGCTCACCTGCTGGTCGCGACGCCGCATATGAAACGCCGCAAGCTCATAACGCAGGCCTCGCGTGGCATCAAAGAACTTGTAGCCAAGCTCGATGCTGTCGAGCAACTCGGCAGAAAACTCGCGGCGGTTGACGGGGACCACGCTGCCGATATTGAAGCCACCCGCTTTGTAGCCGCGCGCCAAGGCAAGATAAACCCTGCGCTGAGGGTCAGGCCGATATTCGATGGACAGATTGCCGCCCGCCATGGTCTCGGCAGGCGCGAGATTGCTGCCGTCGGTGTCGTGATATTGGGTATCGCGATATTCGATGCGTGCGCCGAGGTTCAATCGCCAGTCGGCAGCGATGACGTATCCTCGGCTTGCATAGGTCGCAAGCGTATCGGCACGATAGTCACTTACCAGCGCGCGATAGACCTCGCCATCGTAAAGATCGAGCTGGTCGTTACTCTCGCGCAGGCGCTGTGCGTAAAGACCCGCCACCCATGCAGACTCATCGAGCGAAGACCAGCGCAAATCCTGCGTGATGCTCCGCCGGTTTCTGAAGAATCGCGAAGTGAAATCATAGCTTGGGTCGGCGGCCCAATCGCCATCAAAAGAATAGAGAATATCGGCATCCACCAGTGCCGTCACACTGCGGAACTCGAAGTCATTACCGCTGCTGCGCAGTTGCAACGAGGCGCCACGCGATCGCTGCCGGTCGCGACCCGGATCGTCCGATCGCGTCACTCGTGAATTGTCAGTCGAAAACGCATCGAAACCATTATCGAGATCAACATTCAGCAGCGAGAGATCAGCCTGCCAGCGCTCGCCGAACTGATGCGTTGCGCGAAAGCGCAGCGTTTGTTCATCGAAGCCGTTCGTATCATCGCGACCGAGTGTCGTATTGCGCCGCGAACCGTCACCTTTGAAACCCTGTGCGATCAATCGCCACGCCGATTCTTCGCTCTCACCCAAGGCATCACCCACCACCATCCCGAGTGCGTTGACGCCATAGTCGCCAGTGCTGACCTCGAAGCGCAGCGATCGGCTCGGTTCGGCAGCGCGAGTTTGAACATTGATGAGCCCGGCAAGCGCGTTCGCGCCGAGCGCCGTTCCCTGCGGTCCGCGTAACACCTCGACCTGACCGAGATCCAGCAAAGTTGCTGGCATGCCGATCCCGGAGAAGTCCATGCCGTCGATCAAAAATCCTACCGAGGGGTTGGGCGCACCCTGCCACTGATCGGTTTCGCCGATGCCGCGCAACTGAAAATACCGAGGCCGCGAGCTGCCCGAAGCCCAATTGAGATTGGGCACGAGCGGCAGCACGTCGACGAGATGCTGCACTCCCGCTTCGCGCAGCGTACGCGCATCGAGCACCGTGGCACTCGCGGCGAGATCGAGCGCTGACTGCGGCCGCAGAGTCGCGGTAATCACGACCTCCTGCAAATCTTCCGCGCTGGCACCGCTGGAGGGGCCAGTAACCAGCGAGGCGCCGATCAGCACCGACAAAGAAAATTTCGCGCGACATCGACTGTGCATGACCTGCTCCCTCCGCCGGTACTAACCGGATCAGGTTCAACGGGTTCGTCGCCTTTGCGCGACATCTCAGGTCCCACCGGACCACCCCTAGGCGTGGCGTATTGTCCACGGCGGTGGCTGCATTGCAACCATTTGCACCTGTGGTTCCGTCACGATGGCGCTGGGGGATGAACTCGCGCAGCGACTTCCCTACAATCGCGACCCCTGCGTGCGGGCTGACTGGCCCGCGGAGTACGGTCAAGATGGGCAGAGCGATCAAGGTATTTCAGGTCGACGCATTCACCCAGCAACTGTTCACCGGTAATCCGGCGGGCGTTGTCCTTGGTGCTGAAGTGCTCTCGGACGAGGAAATGCTGGCGATCGCCCGCGAGCTCAACAACGGCGACACGGCCTTCGTACTGCCCCCGGAGAGTGACGATCACGAGGTCCGAGTACGATTTTTCACGCCGCGCACCGAATCGTCGGTCGTCGGTCATTCGACCATTGCCACACCCTACGTGCTTTCGTCCGGTGCGGGCGCAGCAAAGAAATTGCGGCAGCGACAGCAAGGCGGCCTGGTCGATATCGAGATTCGCGGCGAAGGCCCCGAGCGCCGGATCGCGGTGCGTCAACCAGCACCCGTACTCGGTCGCGAACTCAACGAACGCGAACGTCTGGCGGTGCTCGATGCCCTCGCGCTCTCGACCGCTGATCTCGATCCGCGCTTCGAGATGCGGATCGTCGGCTCAGCGGGTAATCGCTTGCTGGTCGGGGTACGCGGCACCAAACAATTGAAGCAGTTGAAGCCCGACTTCAATCGACTGACCACGCTGTCGGCACAACTCGGTGCCTCGGGACATTTCGTCTTCACCACCGAATCGGGTGTCGATGATTGCCTGACCATGTCGCGCATGTTCTGCCCGGCGATCGGCATTCCGGAAGATCCGGTGAGCGGCAACGCGCACGGCTTGCTCGGCGCCTACTTGTTGCACCACGGATTATTGCAAGCCAACGGCGAGCGGGCGCGCTTCTCGGGAGCGCAGGGTCACTACCAGCAGCGCCCCGGCAGAGTCGACGTGGAGCTCGAGTTCGCCAACGGCACGCTGGCCGGAGTCTGGATCATCGGCAGCGCGACCATGGTATTCGAGACCACGATCGCGCTGCCCTGATCGATCAAAGAAAGCGCCAGTTTTTCTGGCGCTTTTTCCCTGAGCTTTATATTTCTTAGAAGTCGACGCGCACTGACAGCTGCAGACGACGCGGCAGGTAGAAGCTGCGCGGCTGGCCGTAGAGAGCGCTGTAATCGAACGGCCCGTAGTTGTAGCCGGTCTGCTTGTCGAACACGTTGAAGAGGTCCGCGCGGAACTTCACGAGCGGCATAGAGCCGATCTTGAAGTCCTGCGTGTAGTTCAGATCGAGCTGCCAGTGGCTCGGGCTGCGACGGCTGCCCGCGGGTTCGGCGTAGGCACCCGAGGCGATGCTGTCGACGCCACTCGTCTGGCCGTAGAAGCTCCCCGACCACGTCTCCCAAGGTTTGCCCGACTGCGCCACCAGGAACGCGCCAATGTTCGCCTTCCAATTGGTGGTGTAGTAGCCGTACATCTTGAAGATGTGCGGGCGGTCACCCGAGAGCGTGCCCCACTTGTTGTCCCACACGTACTGGCCAGGACCGTCCGCGTAAAACGAGGAGCCGATGAAGGTGTTGGAGTCGGTTACCGAGTTGGTGTTGTCCTGATCGAAATTGCCGCGGTATTGACTCCAGGTGTACGACGCATTGAAGAACGTGCGCTCACCCTGCCACTCGGCCTCGATACTGGCCTCGTAATATTTGGTGCGAGCGCCATCCATCTCGGCGATCACGTACGTTGAACCACCGATCTCGCTGCGAATGGCGTCGAGATACGGCACATAGAGTCCCTTTGCACGGACGTCCGCCGGCGCGCCACCCGCTCCTGCTACGCCATTGAAGGCATAGGTCTGCAGACGCGCGTTGTTTGCCGCATCTTCCCAAAAGTGTGAACCCTTGCGATACCGCAAGTGACCGCGCAGCGACAAACCGTTGTCGAGAGTCTTGGTGGTGCCCACCGTGAGCTCGTCGACGCGACGCGGCTGCAAACCCTCGGCAAATACTTTGCCACTGGAGGAACCGCGGTAGGCGGCCTCAAGGAAATTGCCGTTCTGATCGAAGCGCATGTCGACGAGTCGCGAGAAGAGATTGCGATCCCAAGACGCGGCGCGAGCGAGCGAGCTCGCTTCGGGGTTGTATTGCGCAAAGTTCGCGAACACCGTGGCATCGTTGCTGTAACGCCAGGTCACGCCGAGACGCGGCTGGATCATGTCTTCCCAGCCCACACGGTACATCTCATAGCGGTTGCCCGGTGCAAGCTCGAAGCCCGAGATGCGCCCTGGCGCGCGGCGCAAACCCTGGCCGTAGAGCACGTCCTCGCTGATCAGCACGCCCACGTTGTAATCGAAGTTGCCGATCGAGAACGCATCGTTGATTTCAATATTGACGGACTTGGACGCGGAGTTGATGCGCGGGGTGAGCGGGTTACCCGCAACGTCCGTCGCACCCGCCTGATAGACCGTGCTCTGAAAGAAGTACGGAACACGCAGCGTACCGGTCGTGGTGGTTGCCGAACCACCGAGGTAAGTGATACCGCCCCAACCGTTCGAGGTGCGCAGCAATTCTTCGGCGATTTCCGAGTACTTCACGCCGAAGTGCAGGTCGTGCTTGACCGCGCCAATCTGCGCTTCGGTATCGAGCGAGATCTCGACGGTGTCACGGAAGAAATCCTGATCGTTGATCTCGGTTGCGGCACCCACAAGCCCACCGCCCGTTTTCACACCCGCGGCATTGGTGTAGCCGTACTGGTTGATCAGCGTCTGCGCGCCGGCGTTGAACACCGCAAGCTGTGCCGCCGTCAGACCAGTCGTACGCAATATCGGCACCGCGAGTCGGCCCATACGTGTGAGATCAGCGATGTTCAGCTTTTCACCCGGCTTACCGGTAAAGCCGAGCAGCGTGTCCGGAATGCTGCTGGTTTGCAGCTCGTATTTGCCGAGTCGCGCGCTGAGCTTGGTCTGTTCGCTGATGATCCATGATCCTTCGAGCGTGAGAATGTCCTGCTCCGACCCTTCACCAAGCGAGACGGTGTCCGCCGAGAGCGAACCGATGCTCGCGCCGATGGCCTCGCGCTCGGAGCTGCGCAAGCTGAGGTTCAACAGCACATCGTCAGTGGGCGCCCAGGTGAGCTTGCCAAAGTATTCGTTGCGCACGCTCTCGTAATTTTTGACCTGACCATAGGCCGTGGTCGGATTGTCGCGCGTCACCTCGGGGCGGTAGTACGACGCATAGAAGAACAGCGAGTCTTCGATGATCGGGCCACCGAATCCGGCGTTCACCCAGCTCTGATCGAGCAGGTACTTGGTCGTGCCGCGAATCTTCGACACCATGCTCTTCGGCTGCACCTTGTACTCGACGGTACCTTTGAAATCATTGGTACCCGACTTCGAGGTGGTATTGATGGCAAAACCGCCCGCGCGATTGAAGCCGATCGCCTTAACCCCGCCGCGCTCCATGGCCACGTTCTCGACGTCGTGCGTCGACGGGTCCGCCGCCAAGTTGCCGAACAGCGGCAGCGAAACATCGATGCCATCGAAGCCGTATTTGTTGTCGACACCCGAGCCGCCCGCGGATGGACCGAGCACCGAGTTCTCGGAGTACTGCACGCCCGGAATCAGCTTGAGCAGATCGCGATACTGCTGCCCGACCGGCAACCTTTCGACCTGCTTGGAGCCGAGCGAGTTGGCGAGCGACGCGTTGCCTTCGCGAGTGAGACCCGTCGCCACGATGCGCACGGTCTGCAATTCTTCGGGGCGAGTCGCAGCGATGGCAACATCGGCGATCGAGGTCTGATCGAGCAGCACTTCGACATCGACTTTCTGCAACACACCCTGCGCATTGCTGAAAGTCAGCGTGTACTGGCCGGGCAGCAGCGCCGGCAGCGCGAACGAGCCGTCCGCCTTCACCGTCGCCGAACGGGACCGGGGCATCACCTCGCTCTCGGCGGTGACCGTGATCCCTGCGGGGGTTGCCCCGGCCGCTTCGATCTTCACGGTGCCACGAATGCCACCCGACTGCTGCGCGAACGCGGACCCGCTCACGAGCACGCTGGCGACGAATGCGGCCACCAGCAGCTTCTTGTTCGACATGGTTGTTTCTCCCCGACAGATTGGCCGCTGACAAGCGGAATTCGCCCGCATTCAAACCGTTTTCGCGACGAGAGGCAAGGCAGGCTGGTGCTTCGATGCAGCGTGTTGTCTTATCGCCACATCAACACCAGATTTGCTGGTTGACTCTGAGGTCGCTTGACCGCCTTACTCCCGTCCTGTACCTTTTTCGGTAAAGGTACCTGCTTGATTACAGCATCCCAACAAATCGCCATCCGCAAAGGGCTACTCGAGTTTGCGGTGCTCAAAGTGGTCGGCGTCGGCAGCGTTTACGCGGCCGATATCCTGCGTCGCATGCAAGAGACCGAATTTGCGACGCAAGAAGGCACGCTTTATCCCCTGCTCAGCAAGTTACGCCGTGACGGCCTCGTCGTTTATCAATGGCAGGAGTCCGAACTAGGGCCACCACGCACGTACTATCAGCTGACGGATCTTGGCCGCGAACAACTCGCAGCCCTCGATCTGTACTGGAAAACCATCGATCAAACGCTGCAGCAACTCGGGCGGCGTTCTGGCTTGGTTACGGAGTCATAAGCAATGCAACGCATCGTTCAAGTCAGTCTCAACCGCAATCCTTGGTCCATCGAGGTCGACGCTCATGCGCGTCTGGAGGTCTACCTCAGCGAGTCCGCGGCAGCGCTGGCAAGCGACCCTGATCGTGACGAAATCCTGCTCGATCTCGAACAGGCCATTGCCGAGCAGTGCAAGCGTCGTTTGCCGGCGAACGCAACGGTCATCTCGATGGCAGAACTTGCGCCTGCGCTCGAAGAAATCGGTCCCGTGAATCCAAGCTCATCAGCGACCGCGACGCCTGGCAGCTCGACCGCCGCTTCCACCGCGCCGCTACAGCAGATCAGTCAAGGCGCGTGGCTCAGCGGCGTATGCCTTGGGCTCGCGCGGCACCTGCGCCTCGAGGTCACTTTGGTCCGCGTGATCGCGGTCGTGCTGCTTTTTTTCACCGGCGGCGCGGCACTGTTGCTGTACGGCGTGCTGATGATACTGATGCCTTTCGCGCCACTCGATCCGCAAGGCCCTGAGCCTTCGTCCATCCCCGCAAAAGCGCGCGAATGGACCGAACTGTTGCGCGCCAAGCTTGCGACACTCGCCCGTTGATTCTTTGAGCGCAGACCGATCGTGAGTTGGTACGACCGTCATGTGCTGCCGCGAGTCATCGAGTGGGCGATGCACGATCGCCGGATCGCCCGCTATCGCAAACCCCTGCTCGCCGAGGCCAGTGGGCGCATTTTGGAAATCGGTTTTGGCACGGGGGCCAACCTCCCGTACTACCCTCCGCATATCAAGCAGCTCGAAATTGTCGAGCCGCATGCCGGCATCAACGCCCGAGCGGCGCGCCATCTTGCTGCGAGCGACATCGAAATCCTGCCGCATATGCTTGGCGCAGAGCGTCTGCCCTTCGATTCAGGAAGCTTCGATACCGTGGTCAGTACATTTACTTTGTGCTCGATTCCGGCAGTCGGTACTGCGCTCGACGAAGTGCGACGAGTACTCAAGCCGGGTGGGCGATTTCTTTTTCTTGAGCATGGCCTCTCGCCTGAACCCGCCATCGCGCGCTGGCAGCACCGCCTGACGCCGCTGCAAAAACGAATTGGGGGCGGATGCCACCTGAATCGATCGATACGCGAGTTGATCGAGACCGCGGGCCTCGCCATCGAGTCGCAAAAATTCGAACAGCGCTACGCGCCGAAACTGCCAAGGGTCGTGGGCTGGCTAACGAGCGGCGTCGCCAGAAAAATCTAGGCGCGCGCTGACCAACGTAGCGCCAAATCTGCAAGGTGCGCGACCAACGACAGCAGCAACCACGCAGCCACATGTTCCCACGGCGCGTCGATGAGCGCCGCGCGCACCGCCAGCATGAGACAGGCGCCTGACACCAAGCTGCCGACCAGCGCCCGCGGGGCGATACCAATACCGCGGACCCGCCAAAGAAACCAAAGCACCGCTGCCTCGACCGCGACCAGTACAGCGATGATGGCGGGCAGACTGCCGTCGGCAAAGGCGGCTGCCAGTGCGGACATCACGAACTCGAGACTTTGGCTATACCGAGCAGGTGCGCGAGATCTTTGAAGAACACGCGGACGTGGGCCATTGGACTTTTGCGCACCAGCTTCTTGTGCATGTACGCCTCCCAAGTGAGGCGCTGCACGTCAGGGTCACGACACATCTTCACGAAGCGC
>JBJTAV010000064.1:0-6102 GCA_046091005.1 Gammaproteobacteria bacterium
TCTGGTTCCCCCGGCTCGCCAGTCGTTGATGTTGAGCACCATTTCGTCGAGACAGCGTTGCCGCGACTCGACCGCACCCCAGGCAATATGGGGCGTGACGATCAGGTTGGGCAGGTCTGCGGCGAACAGTGGACTACCGTCAACCGGAGGTTCCTGCGGCAGCACATCGATCGCTGCCCCGCCGAGGCGTCGTTCGCGCAGGGCTTCTGCGAGGGCTCCGATGTCGATCAAGGCGCCACGCGCCGTGTTGATCAGAACGGCGTCGCGCTTCATGAGTGCGAGCCTGCGACTATCGATCATGCCCGTCGTCGCCGGGGTCAGCGGGCAATGCAGCGTCACGACGTCGGCAACGCGCAACAACTCATCGAGATCGACGCGACCTTCAGCGGACGCGGTGCCTGGAGCAGCGCCTGGACGATTGGCGACGATCACCCGCATGCCGAGCGCCTGTTCGCAAGCGCTCGCGACGGCACGGCCGAGCACCCCCCAGCCGACCACGCCCAAGGTGCAACCGCGCAATTCGCGGATGCGGTGCTGCAGCATCGTGAAATGACGCGATCCGCTCCAGGTGCCGTCGACGGCCTCGCGGGAATACGCGGCAAGCTGGTGAGTCAGGGCCAGCAATACGCAGAGCACATGCTGCACCACCGAGGGCGTGCAGTAATCGGTGACGTTGCACACGGCAACACCCCGTTCACGGGCTGCTGCAAGATCGACGTTGTTGGTACCGGTCGCCGAAAGAGCAATGAGACGCAGCGCGGGTGCCGACTCGATCACCGAGCGATCGAGCTGCAGCTTGTTGGTCATGACGATCGCATGACCTGCGATGCAGTCAATGATTTCGTTTTGCTGCACATCGTCGAGGAGGGTGAGCTCCGGCGCGGCCTGCGCCAGCCCACGCGTGTCGAGGTCACCGTTGCTGACGGTCGCAAAATCGAGAAATATCGACTTCATCCGGCGGCGGCGAGATCAAAAAACGAGACGCATGACGCTTTCGGCGATGCAGGCAGGTTTGCTCGCACCCTCGACCTCGGCGGTGTATTGCTCAGTCATCTGCAGAACGTTGGGCGCAACCTGCTCAACCGACTGCAATGTGAAGCGACCGCGGATGCGTGCGCCGACGCGCACCGCATTCGGAAAGCGCAATTTGTTGAGCCCGTAATTGATGATGTTGGTGATGCCCGGAACAATGGGCTTCTGCGCATCGACGAGTCCACGCAAGGGCACACTCAAAGATAATGTGAGATACCCATGAGCGATCGGCGCGCCGTACGGGGATTCGCGCGTGGCACGCTCCACATCGACGTGGATCCACTGGTGATCCCCCGTGGCATCGGCGAACGCGTTGATACGCTCTTGGGTGACCGTGAGCCAATCGCTGACATGCACTTCCTGACCAATGCGTGTTTGCAAGGTGGCGAGTGCCGAGGCGAGCGCGGAGTCGTTCATCACGAGGTTCCTATTTCATTCCCATGCGCTTGCGCACGATCTCGCCGGCTTCCTGATACGTCTGCGGCAGTTTTTCGAGGAAGGCATTCGGTTGGAAGAGCGGCTGATATTGCTGCAGCACCGGCAGCAGGATTGCCACGGGCAATTCCTGCACGCGTCGTGTCTTGCGGAACTCGGCGATCGGAATACGTGCCGTGATGATGTCTTCGTGATGGTTCGATGTTTTTGCGAGCACCGTGCCGCGCGGATCGACAATCACGGTGCCTTCATCGCGTGTGCCCGAAGATTCCGGAAAGCCTATATTGTTTGGCGAGACGGCATTGCCCACACCCAGCGTATAGAGTCGATTGGCACGCGCCGTGGTGATGGCAGATTCCGAGTTGCTGCCACCGGTGACCGACAACACCAGAATCTCTGCGCCCTTGAGCCCGAGGCAGGTGTAGAGCGTGGGCTCGGCACCCACCGCAGTGATTGCGATGTTGCCGATATCGGTACGCGCGACCGGCAGCACGGCATCCCAGCCGTACATCTCGACGTAACGATCGAGTACGTCGTAAATCGTGGTGCCGATCAGCGCGCCATCACCAAAGAGCCCGAGAATGTTCCGGGCCTTCCACTGCTTGCTGACGATCTTGCCATCGGGACCCGTCAGCACCGACATGTTGACGACATGATCGGGCCAGTCTTTTTCTTTGGCGTAGCAGCCCCAGGAAATGTAGCAACCATAGCGCTTAGCCCGCTCCCCGATGGCCTCGGATTCGGGGCCAGGCAGTTCGAAGGCCACCTGATTGAGTTCTTTGCGTGTCCATGGCTGAAAGCCCTGGATGGGAAACTCGTGCATCGAGATGAGATCGACTTTCGAACCCCAGCGCCGCTCGCCGCCCCATTCCTCGGGCGAATTTTGCGCGAGATCGATCAGGCGCAGGATGCGATTGAGATTGCGCTTGAGCGTGTTGGCTCGATCACGCACCTCAATCGAGTACAGCTGAGACTGAACGGCCGCAACGTTCACGAAATCCTGTTTCAGCGGGACTTTGGCGTACTGGCCGCGATTCGAAACCTGAATGCCATTGCCCGGCGCGGGCGCGCCGCCTGCAGGTGCGGCCGTATTTTGTGCCGCGGCTTCGCCCGATGCGGTCGAGCCGGCGGCAGCGGCCAGGCTTGCCATGGCGGCACCCGTGATCAACGAGCGACGGTCGAGCTTTGCTGTTTTCTTTGTCATGATCAATCACTCCGTTTGCGAATTTATTTCTTTGGACCCAGACCGAGCGCGCTCACATCCATGACGTGCAACTGCAGTCCCGACATGAATCCCGCGCCGGGGCCCGCGCTGCGCGAGCTGGTCCACACCATCTTGCGACCATCAGGCGAGATCGCCGGGAAGCCGTCGAATCCTTCGTCAAAAGTGATGCGCTTCGGCGGCGTCTTGCCGTCGAGATAACCGAGATAGACCTCCCAGTTGCGCGGTGTTTCGGCGCGCACAAACAGGAAGTGCTTGCCGTCTGGCGTCGGGTAGGGCGCCCAGTTCATGTCGTGCGTGAAGGTGCGTGGTTTGACATCGCTGCCATCGCGCTTGACCGTGTAGATGGTCATAGGCGTCGGCTTCTGATCGTATTCCGAGGCTTTCCACGCGCGGAACAAGATGGTCTCGTTATCGGGCAGGAAGTACGGCGCGCCTTCCTGATCATCTGCCGTGAAAGTGATCTGCTTTTCTTCGGTGCCGTCCGACTTCATCACCCACAAATCCATGTTGCCGTTGGTCATGCGACCGAACACGATCCACTTGCCATCCGGCGAGACGGTGACCTCGGCTTCGTACTGCTGGTTGTTGGTGAGGCGCTGGATGTTCTTGCCTTGGCGGTCCGAAACATAGAGTTCGGCGCCTTGCGGATAGTTGCGCCAGTCCGACCAGTTGCCGAGCGGCATGTTCATGTTGTCGCGGATCGAGGTCCAGATCAGCCGCTTGCCGTCAGGAAAAAAATACGAGCAGCCATCCCAGCCGCGATCATTGATGAGCGTCTCTTCGGTGCCCGAGTCGGTGAAAGTTTTGGTCAAGAAGCCCGAGAGACCACGCGGACTTTTGACGGCGAGCGGACTTTTGACTTGCGCGATGAGGTGTTCGCTATCCGGTCCGTAATAGGCTTCGGCCGCTTCGCTGATATTGGGAATTTGCCACGAGGGCATTTCTTGGTCGCGCGTCGACACTGTGGCGCCCGCAGGGACTTTGACCACCTTGTGGTCTTTGGCCGAAAGTGGCGGGCTGATGCCTGCGAGGCCGACCAAGAGCAGACCGGTCATGACGGCAGTCGCCGACTTCGAAAAATTGTTGCGAACTATTCTCATTCCTGTACCCCCACGTGCAACACAGTCTTCTTTGACCGCGTAGCCGTCATTGCATTTTTTGGTTATGGACTGATGCCCAGAAGAGGCTTCCGTCATCGGTCGGTCGGGTGTAGGTTTGGCACAGCGACCGCTAAAAAACAATAGCGGAGCATCGGAGGGAACACTCAATGGACAATGTTAAGAAGGGGATCCGCCCATTGTGGGCGGCAGTTTCTTTGATCGTTGCCGCATCGGCGGCACAGTCTGGCTACGCGCAGGCGCCGGCCGACGACTCTCTCGGTCTTGAAGAGGTCGTGGTCACGGCGCGTAAAACCCAGGAACGTCTCGTCGACGTGCCTTTGGCGATCACCGCATTCACGAGCGAAGCGATCGAGCAGAAGGGCATACGCAATCTCGAAGATATCGCGGCGGCTACACCGGGCCTCACGTTCTCGGATGTGCAGGCAGGCTTTCTGCCTGTCCCGGTCATCCGTGGTTTCGCGCCGATTGATGTGCGCGGCGAGAACAACGCGGCCATCTTTATCGACGGCGTGTTCGTGTCTGGCAAGGAAGGTCTCAACTTCAACCAGCTCGATCTCGAGCGAATCGAGGTCATCAAAGGCCCGCAGGCGGCCATGTATGGCCGTAACAGTTTCAGCGGCGCACTCAACTATGTGACCGCCAAGCCTGGGGATACCACCAAGGGCAAGGTCGACGTGCAGCTCGGTACGCATGGCAAGGGCTATGCGGGCGCCACCTTGAGTGGGCCCATCAGCGAAAGCGGCACATTGAAGGGTCGCATCGCGGTGTCATATGACAACTTCGACGGTTCTTACGAAAACCAGATTTCGGGTGGCGACGATATCGGTGGCTACAAATACAAGACGGTGCAGGGCAGCCTGTATTTCCAGCCCTCCGACACTTTCGAAGCGAGTATCTCGGCTTATTTTTCTGACGACGTGGTGGGCAACTCGGCCATCAGCCCGGTGGCCGCAAACTGCGAAAATCTGAACGGACTGCTGTCGGTACAAACGCCGACGCCACCGGTCGCTTACGGCAACTATTGCGGCGAGTTCAAACCGATGAGCCGCACGGGCATGTCCGCGCTGCCTGCTGCAACGGGCAACGATCGCGAGATCAAGCGCGCCAATCTCAACCTGGTGTGGGAGACCGGGATCGGTACCATCAGCTCCTTGACCGGCTATTCGCGCGTCTATCAGACATTCTTTGTGGACGGGTCGCGCAACACGGGCGAAACCGTGCCGTATGCCTACATCTCGACGCCAACGACGCTGGTCGCCGGCACTTTCAAGGCCGGCACGCTCAAAGTATTCCGCACCGGTTTGTTGCAGGTGGGCTCTCCGGGTGAGACCGAAGAAATGAGCACCGAGCTTCGTCTTGCCAGCAATCCGAAGGAATCATTCCGTTGGTCGGTGGGCGCTTATTACTACGACACTCGCTCGAAGGGTGGTAACGACGGCGTCGTTGCCAGTCAAAAATTGCCGGCCGATTTCTCCGAGTTCTGTCTGTCATGCCGTTCGGCTGCATTGTTCGGCGGGCCGGCTGCACTGACAGTCGAGCCAGCGGTCGGCGCGGGTAACGCTGCGCTCCTGCCGTATTTCACCGATCCGCTCGGTGGCGCAATCTTTACCACAACCAACAAGAACTCGGTGTCGGCGACCTCGGCATTCGCGCTCGCCGAGCTCGACCTTGCGGAAGCCTGGACCGGTCGTATCGAAGGCCGCTACACCAATGAAAAGAAATCCTTCGCAAACCTGCTGACCAATCGCTTCGGCAGCAAGAAGTGGAGCCTGCAAAACTGGCGTGCAACGCTCGATTACAAGCCCGCCGATAACATCACGGTGTACGGTTCTTATGCGCATGCCGAGAAGAGCGGCTACGTGGGTGCAGCTACGGTGCAGTTCGTGTCGGATGCTGCGCCGGCGCCGAACGTACCCATCCTCACTGCCTTCGATCCCGAGCAGAACAATGCACTCGAGCTCGGTATCAAGGCTGAGATCATGAATCGTCGTGCCTACCTCGATTTCGACGTCTACCAGTCGAAGTGGAAGAATATCGTCATCCCGCAGATCCGTACCGAGGTAGTCGATCCGCGTAGCGGCAATGTCAGTGCGATCCGTACACCGACTGCCTTCAACGTGAACGCGGGCGATGCCACCATTCGTGGCTCCGAGTTCTCGGTGAATGCGCGGCTCACTGATCGAGTCGATGGCAGCTTCGGGGTCTCTTACACCGATGCGCAGTACGACAATGCGAGGGTCGACAGCTTCAAAAATTTCCCGAGCTTTTCACCGACGGGCAGCGTCGCCG
>JBJTAV010000065.1:0-6113 GCA_046091005.1 Gammaproteobacteria bacterium
CGGTGTCGCCGATGTACATTCCGGGCCGTTTTCGGACCGCGTCGAGACCCTTTAAGACCTTGATTTTACTGGAATCGTAGACGTCTGCTTCAGACATGCTTGGGCCCAGCGGAGAGATGCGAAATCATACCTGAAATACCCCCCCCTGTTCCACGTGAAACACGGTTTCGGGAGTGCCAAACAACGGGGTATCACGATCGAGGGCAGCGACGAGCACCTGGCATTCCAAAGCTCGTACTCGGCCGATAAAGCCTGACCACCGCTCTCTATCAAGCTCGGCAGACGGGTCGTCGAGCAGCAGCGTCGGCTGCAGCCCATGTTCCCGTTTCAGGTACTCGAGCTGGCAAAGATTGAGAGCAACGGCGGCGAGTTTTTGCTGGCCACGCGATAAAACTTCGCGGGCAATTTTGCCGCGAACTTTCAAACTGAGATCGGCCCGATGCGGTCCAACCGTCGTAGTCCTTCGGTCACGGTCCCTCTGCGCTGCCGCAGCCAAGGCATCAGCTAATCCGACGCTCTGGTCCCAGCCGGGTTGCAAATCCAGCGTAATCGGCAGATCGGTTAGTTCCGTCGCAATCTCGGTCCAGTAGGGGTGCAACGCGGTGACGACTCGCTGCCTTGCGAGCGCCATGGCCTCGCCCTCCCGCGCCAGTTCGTGGTCCCAAACATCGACTTCGGCTCGGCCCGTCCGCAGTGCTGCGTTTCGCTGCGCCACGGCGCGCTGGTATCGAGCCCAGCTCCCGGCGAAACCTTGTTCCACGTGGAACACCGCCCAGTCCAACCATCTGCGACGGCGGGTCGAGCTTTCTTCAATCAGCTTGTGGGCATCAGGGTCCATCGCCTGTACCGGAAAGGCGGTGGCAAGTTCGGCGAAGCTGCGCACGTCAGCGCCATCGAGCCGACCGGCCGTGCCCCCCTTTCCCTCTTTGCCCCGCTGGACTTCGACACCCAGTTTGCGGTCTACCGGGTTGGCTCTTGCCCGCCCGACGACCCGAGCGAAGGATTGGCCATGCCGGATGAGGCGTTCGTTCAGTCGAGTTCGGAACGAACGGCCGCGGCCAAGCAAGTAGGCTGCCTCGAGGATGCTGGTTTTGCCCGCCCCGTTGGCCCCGAAGATCAGGGTCGTCCCGGAGCCGAAGGACAGTTCGGCTTTTTCGATGCAGCGGAGGTTTTCGAGCGTCAGCTCCGCCAAGGACATCCGTTGTCTCAGAGCCTCATGGGCATGACGACATATTTGGTGCCGTCGGCTTCGGCTGCGGTGATCAGGCAGCTGCTGTTCGCGTCTGTGAGCGAAATATTGACGCGATCGGTTTCGATTGCCGACAGCGCATCAAGAAGGTAGGTGACATTGAAGCCGATTTCGATTTCTTCGTTTGAGTAACTGACCTCGATCTGGTCTTCTGCCTCTTCTTGCTCGGGGTTGTGCGCTTGCAAGGTCAGCAAGTTGGGTTTGATGTTGAGACGAATGCCACGGTACTTTTCGTTCGATAAAATCGCCGTTCTTTGCAAACTTTGCCGCAAAGTTCCGCGCTCTGCGTCGATTGTGCGGGTAGCGTTCGCGGGGATGACGCGACTGTATTCAGGAAATCGGCCGTCTATAAGCTTCGATGTGAAGCGAACGTCGCCGATCTCGCAGCGAACGTGGTTTGTTCCTACAGCGAGAGAGACTTCACCCTCCGTGCCGAGCATGCGCTGCAGTTCAAGCACGCCTTTCCGCGGCAGAATGACCTGCTGCTTGCCCGTCACGCGCTCCAGGAGGCTGGTTTCGCAGAGCGCCAAGCGGTGACCATCGGTCGCCACAGCCCTCACCCTGCCGCCTTCGGATTCGATCAGCATGCCATTGAGGTAGTACCGCACATCCTGTTGGGCCATCGAGAAATGAACTTTGTCGATGAGCTTGCGGAAGTCCGCTTGGGGCAAGCGCAGCACCTGCTGTGCGTTGATCTCTTCAACGACTGGGAACTCTGCCGCCGGCAGCGTCGACAGTGTGAAGCGGCTGCGTCCCGCTCGGACGACGAGGCGATCAGCTTCGGTCGAGAGTGCCACAGACACCCCTTCGGCGAGCGCGCGCAAAATATCGAGGAGTTTCCGTCCGGGCACGGTGATGTCGCCCGGCGATTGCACCTGCAGCGACACCGAACTTACGAGCTCCACTTCAAGATCGGTGCCGGTAACGCTTAGGCGCCCCTCGCGAGCGCTGAGCAACACGTTGGATAACACCGGCATGGTTTGCCGGCGCTCGACAACACCGATCACGTGTTGCACCGGACCAAGGATCTCTTCGCGAGTCGCTGTGAGTTTCATAATTCTTGGTATTTAGATTAAGAGAAGAATTGTTATGACTATTGATCTGGTGGATATCCGGAAAACCCAGAAAAACCCGATGATTTCAGCAAGTTGTCGACGTCGACCCAGTGCACGGTCGGTCGAATATCCGGCGCGCACCCTGTGTGTCGATTGTGAATGATTTTAGCGCGCGAAAACATCCACAACTTGTCAACATCAACCCGTCAGGGTTCTCAACAGGTTTGTGTAATCTTCCGCAATCCGCTGCTCCGTGTCGCGCAACTCTTTTATTCGCCGGCAGGCATGCAGCACCGTGGTGTGATCTCGGCCGCCGAAGGCATCGCCGATTTCCGGAAGACTGTGGCTCGTTAGCTCTTTCGACAAGGCCATCGCGACCTGCCGCGGCCTGGCCACAGACCGAGTGCGGCGCTCGCTCAGCAGCTCCGCTACGCGGACTTTGTAGTAGTCGGCGACGGTTTTCTGGATATTCTCGATAGTAATGAGCCGCGCCTGCATCGATAGCAGGTCGCGCAACGCTTCTTTGGTGAAATCGAGGGTGATCGGCTGGCCCGTGAACCGCGAGTTGGCGATCACACGGCGCAGCGCACCCTCAAGCTCGCGGACGTTCGAGCGGATTCGCTTGGCGATGAACAAGGCTACGTCCTGACTCAAGCGCACGCCGGCTGCTTCGCCCTTGCTGATCAGAATTGCCGCACAGGTTTCGAGCTCCGGCGGTTCGATGGCGACCGTCAATCCCCAACCGAACCGCGATTTCAGGCGCTCTTCGAGTCCGTCGACTTCTTTGGGATAGCGATCGCAAGTGAGGATCACTTGTTGCTGTCCCTCGAGCAGTGCATTGAAGGTGTGGAAGAACTCTTCCTGCGAGCGCTCCTTGCCCGCGAAAAACTGGATGTCGTCGATCAGCAGCGCATCGAGTGATCGATACGCCGCCTTGAAGTCGTTCATTTGGTTGTGCTGCAGTGCTTTAACCATGTCGCTGACGAAGCGCTCGGAGTGCACGTAGGCGATTTTGGCTTGCGGATTGCGTTCGAGAATGGCGTGCCCGACGGCGTGCATGAGATGCGTTTTACCGAGCCCGACGCCGCCATAAATAAAGAGCGGGTTGTATGCTTTACCCGGGTTTTTAGCCACTTGCTGCGCGGCAGCTTTGGCGAGCTGATTGCTTTTGCCGACCACGAAGTTGTCGAACGTCGAGTCTGGATTGAGTCTGCCGCCCACGATTTCGACAGTGCTGCGGCGATTGCTGCGAAACGCGTCGCGAGCCACAGACGTTTCTTCGGCCGCCGGCGCCGGCACCTCAGGCTTCTCGCCCACTTCAATGGTGACCTGCAACGACGCCTCGGGTGTTTGTTGCAGTACCCAATCTTTGATGCGCTGCAACAGGTGCGCGCTGATCCAATCGACCACAAAACGGTTGGGCGCGAGCAGACGCAGCTGAGTGGTGGTCTCGATCGACTGTAGCGGCCGGACCCAGGTGTTGAACTGGGTGTCCGGCAACTCTGCCGCGAGAGCCTGCGCACAACGATTCCAAAGCGATGCGTCCACGCGGCTGCCGGCCTCCCTGGTGGCTCAGGTGGTAAAAGTTCGAAGGGGATGGGGAGAATATACCGGCGCAGCGGCCTGTGGATATCTTTAGCCCCGGCTTGACTTCGGCAGACCCCCTGCTTAACCTCTGCGGCCTTTTTTCGGTGACGCCCTCATGAAACGCACCTATCAGCCCAGCAAGGTTCGCCGCGCCCGCACTCACGGGTTCCGCGCTCGCATGGCGACTGCCAACGGCCGCAAGGTTTTGGCTCGTCGTCGCGCCAAGGGCCGCAAGAAGCTGATCCCCTGATCTGCGCTGCTGACACCTCACCGCCAAGGTGGGGGTTCCCGGCGACTCGCCGGGTGCTGCGCAAAGTCGATTTCGAGAACGCCTACCGCCGGGGTCGTCGGTTGGGGGATCCCATGTTCTCTGTCTCTATTTGCCCGAACGGCACAGGTGGGCCACGGCTGGGTTTGTCGGTCGGCGCCAAAGTGATCGGAAATGCCGTCGCCCGTAACAGACTTCGTCGCATAATCCGCGAATCGTTCCGGCAAGCTCAGCACGCGCTGCCTGCCGCCGACATCATCGTCGGCGCGCGAGCAGCGGCGCGCGAGGCGCCGGCCATCCGGATTCGTCAAAGCCTCACCGGACTTTGGCAAAAGGTTGCAACGACATGCGCGCCGTCCTCCGCGTCCTGATCAGGGCGTACCAAATCGTCATCAGTCCATGGCGCGGGCCGACCTGCCGTTATCACCCGTCTTGTTCCCACTACGCGCTGGAGGCGATCGACACGCACGGCGCATGGCGCGGTAGCTGGCTGGCACTGCGACGCATCGGTCGCTGCCACCCGCTGCGCGAAGGCGGTTACGATCCTGTTCCTCCACGAGTTCTTTGAGACAAGGTTCAACGTGACTTCGACCAATGCCCGCATGTTTCTTTGGCTCGGCCTTGTGCTCGCGCTGTGGATCAACTACGAAACTTGGCAGCGCGACTACGCGGTGCCAGTCCCGGCCACGCCTGCTGTGACCAGCAGCGCGCCGCTCGCCAGCGTTCCGACAGCAAGCATTCCGCAAGCGACCACGCCGCCTGCATCAACCAACGCGGCGGTAGCGACAACGGTACCCGGGGTCGCAGCGACTGCCGCTGTCCCCTCGACGGCTACGCCCACGTTGACGGCAGCGCCGACTGCGGCGGCGGGTACCGTCCGCGTCACTACCGATGCACTCGATCTCGAGCTCAGCTTGCGCGGCGGCGATCTCATTCGCGCCGATCTCCTTAAATATCCGCTGATCAAAGGCGCCGATGCCCGAGTTCGTTTGTTGAACTCTGACAACGACAACTTCTACTTCATCCAAACCGGACTTACCGATACGAACGGCGCTGCGCATCCGACGCACGTGGCGCTTTTCGAATCCGCGCAACAGCGCCACAACTTGGTCGAGGGTGCCAACGAACTGCGCGTACCGCTGACTTGGGTGGACGCTGCGACGGGTGTATCGGTGACCAAGACCTACATTCTTCGGCGCGGGTCTTACCGTATCGATCTCGAATATGCCATCGAGAACGGCGGCACTGCGCCTTGGCGGGCGGCCTCTTACGCACAGATCTTGCGTAACGACAAGCCGGTCGAGCGCTCGATGTTTAGCGTCGAGAGCTACGCCTTTCAGGGCCCCGCCTATTACAATGGCACCAAATATTTCAAAATCAACCGCGAAAAAATTGCTGATAGCGAATTGCCCCGCGGCGTCACCACCGGCTGGATCGCCGGCATGCAACACCACTTTGTCACGGTGGTCGTCCCAGCCGAGGGACAAGACTACGCTTATTCTTTGAAGACCCAAGGTAACCAGTACCTGCTGTCTGCGACCGGGCCGATGGTTACCGTCGGGCCGCAATCCGGGACCACGTTGCGCGAGACGCTGTTCGTCGGACCCAAGTTGCAGGCGCAACTGCAAACCGCGGGTCCGCGTCTTGATCTCTTAGCCGACTACGGCATGTTGACGCTGCTCGCGGAGCCGCTCTTCTGGTTGCTGGAACAAGCACACAACATCGTCGGCAATTGGGGCTGGGCGATCGTGATCATCACGTTCCTGCTGAAACTCGTTTTCTATCCGCTGTCCGAATCGTCCGGTCGATCGATGGCGAAGATGAAGGTCCTCGCACCGCGCATGAAAAACCTGCAGGAGACCTACAAGGACGATCGCGAAAAACTGGGCCGCGCGATGATGGATCTCTACAAGCGCGAGAAGATCAACCCGGCAGCCGGCTGTCTGCCGATCCT
>JBJTAV010000066.1:0-6415 GCA_046091005.1 Gammaproteobacteria bacterium
GCGCGCCTCGTTGCGGCAGGAGCTGAAGCCCTCGAAGGCCTCCTTGTCGTTCCAGGCGACGCGCAGACCCTTGCCGCCACCGCCGGCGCTGGCCTTGATCATCACCGGATAGCCGATGTCCTTCGCGATCCCGACCGCGCGCTCGGGCGACTCGATGGGATCGTTCCAGCCCGGGATGGTGCTGACGCCCGCCTTCGCGGCCAGCGCCTTGGAGGCGATCTTGTCGCCCATCGCCGCGATGGAGGCGTGCTTCGGGCCGATGAAGACGATGCCCGCCTCCTCGTCGCGCCGCGAGAACTCCGCGTTCTCGGAGAGGAACCCGTAACCGGGATGCACCGCCTCGGCGCCGGTGCTGCGACAGGCCTCGATGATGCGGTCCTGCACGAGATAGGACTCGCGCGAGGCCGCAGGGCCGATGTGCACCGCCTCGTCGGCGAGCTCGACATGCCGAGCGTCCTTGTCGGCCTCCGAGTAGACCGCGACGGTCTTGATGCCCATGCGCTTCGCGGTCTTGATGACGCGGCAGGCGATCTCACCGCGGTTGGCGACCAGTATCTTCTTGAACATGCCAGCAGGCCTCCTGGACGCCGTCACAGCGGGATGTTGCCGTGCTTGCGCCACGGCTCCTCGATCTTCTTGTCGCGCAGCACGGTGAGCGCGCGGCAGATCCGCCGCCGCGTGCCGTGCGGCATGATCACATCGTCGATGTAGCCGCGCGCGCCGGCGATGAACGGGTTGGCGAACTTCTCCTTGTACTCCGCCTCGCGCGCCGCGAGCTTGGCGGGGTCGCCCTTCTCCTCGCGGAAGATGATCTCGACCGCGCCCTTGGCGCCCATCACCGCGATCTCGGCGTTCGGCCAGGCGTAGTTGATGTCGCCGCGCAGGTGCTTCGAGGCCATGACGTCGTAGGCGCCGCCGTAGGCCTTGCGGGTGATGACCGTGATCTTGGGCACCGTGCACTCGGCGTAGGCGTAGAGCAGCTTGGCGCCGTGCTTGATGATGCCGCCGTACTCCTGCGAGGTGCCCGGCATGAAGCCCGGCACATCGACGAAGGTCACGACCGGGATGGAGAACGCGTCGCAGAAGCGCACGAAGCGCGCCGCCTTGATGCTGCTCTTGATGTCGAGGCAGCCAGCCAGCACCAGCGGCTGGTTAGCAACAATGCCTACCACCTGACCATCCAGCCGCGCAAAGCCGATGATGATGTTCTTTGCGTAGTCGGGCTGCAGTTCAAAGAATTCGCCGTCGTCGACGACCTTGCCGATCAGCTCTTTCATGTCGTACGGCTTGTTCGGGTTGTCGGGCACCAGCGTATCGAGCGAGTAATCGTCGCGATCAGGCGGATCGAAAGCCTCGCGCATCGGCGGCTTCTGCCGATTGTTTGCCGGCAAATAGTTGAAGAAGCGGCGCAGCATCAAGAGCGCCTCGACGTCATTGTCGAACGCGAGATCAGCAACGCCGCTGCGCGTGGTGTGCGTAATTGCACCGCCGAGATCCTCGGCCGTGACCTCTTCGTGAGTCACGGTCTTCACCACCTCTGGTCCGGTGACGAACATGTAGGAGCTGTCCTTCACCATGAAAATGAAATCGGTGAGCGCCGGGCTGTAAACCGCACCACCTGCCGAAGGACCCATGATCAGACTGATCTGCGGCACGACACCCGAAGCCGTCACGTTGCGCTGGAAAACCTCGGCATAGCCACCGAGCGACGCCACGCCCTCCTGAATGCGCGCACCACCGGAATCGTTGATGCCGATCACCGGCGCACCGACCTTCATGGCGGTGTCCATGACCTTGCAGATTTTTTGCGCATGCGCTTCGGACAGCGAGCCGCCGAATACCGTGAAGTCCTGACTGAACACGAATACGAGACGGCCGTTGATGAAGCCGCAGCCGGTCACCACACCGTCGCCCGGAATTTTTTGATCCTGCATGCCGAAGTCGCTGCAGCGATGCTCGACGAACATGTCCCATTCTTCGAAGCTACCCTCATCGAGCAACAGTTCGACCCGCTCGCGCGCGGTCAGCTTGCCTTTGGCATGTTGCGCGGCGACGCGCTTCTCGCCGCCGCCCTGTCGCGCTTGTGCGCGCTTCTGTTCGAGCTGATGAATGATGTCGTGCATGGCAAGCTTTCCTGTGAGTGCAAATCGGTCAGTGGGCTTCGAAGAGATCGAGCAATCGGCGCGCGGCAGATGAAGGCGCTATACGGCCTTGGCTGACATCATCGAGTGCCTTGGGTAGCGCGGCACGCACGGCCGCACTGTCGCGAAAATCGGCAACCAGTCGCGCGTGTACCTGATCCCACATCCAGGTGAGCGCCTGCTGGCGTCGACGTTCAGAGAATTCACCGCTGTGTTCGCGCAGACGCTTGAACTCGGTGACGTGCGACCAGAAGGCCTCGAGTCCATCGGCTTTGAGCGCGCTGCCGCGCATCACGCGGGTTTGCCAGCGGTCTTCGTCATGGCTACCCGGCGCCCCGGTGAAGCGCAGCACGCGCAACGCGGAGGTGATTTGCGCCTCGGCTCGCGTCGCGGCATCGGGATCGAGATCGGCTTTGTTGATGACGATGAGATCGGCGAGCTCCATGATGCCTTTCTTCATGGCTTGCAAATCGTCACCGGCGTTCGGCAACTGCAGCAATACGAACATGTCGGTCATGCCAGCGACCGTGGTCTCGGATTGACCGACGCCCACCGTTTCGACGATCACCACGTCGTATCCCGCAGCTTCACAAACCAGCATCGCCTCGCGAGTTTTTTCGGCGACGCCACCGAGCGTGCCCGATGAAGGGCTAGGTCGAATGTAGGCGTTCTCCTGAACTGAAAGACGCTCCATGCGCGTCTTGTCCCCGAGGATTGAACCGCCCGAGACACCCGATGAAGGATCGACAGCGAGAACGGCGACCTTGTGACCACGCGCCAACAGAAACATGCCGAGCGCTTCGATGAACGTCGACTTGCCGACGCCGGGTACACCCGAAATACCGAGGCGTAAAGCTTTGCCAGCAAAGGGCAGCAAGGCGTCGAGCAAAACATCGGCGCGCTTGCGGTGATCGCTGCGCGTCGACTCGAGCAGGGTGATCGCCTTGGCGAGCGCGCGCCGATCGCAAGCGCGCACGCCATCGATCAATCGCGCGTCGTCCTGCTCAGGCAAGATCACAAGCACGCTTGATATTGTTGAGTACGTCGCGTGCGCTGTCGGGAATCGGCGTGCCCGGCCCGTAGATGCCTTTGACGCCTGCGTCGTACAGGAACTGGTAGTCCTGCTGCGGGATCACGCCACCCACGAAGACGATGATCTCGCCCGAGCCCTGCTCGCGCAGCGAACGGATGATCTCCGGGACCAAAGTTTTGTGGCCGGCGGCGAGCGTGCTGACGCCGACCGCGTGCACATCGTTCTCGATCGCCTGACGCGCACACTCTTCGGGGGTCTGGAACAGCGGCCCGACGTCGACATCAAAACCGAGATCAGCGAAAGCGCTGGCTACCACTTTGGCACCGCGGTCATGGCCGTCTTGGCCAAGCTTGGCGATCATCACGCGCGGCCGACGACCATGGCTCGCGGCGAACGCTGCGATGTCGCCCTGCAGCTTGGTCCAGTCTTCCTGGGATTCGTAGGCTCCCGCGTACACGCCGCTTACCTCCTGCGAATTGGCACGATGTCGGCCCCAAACCTGCTCAAGCGCATCGCTGACCTCGCCGACTGTCGCCCGCAGTCGCATGGCCTCGACGGCGAGTGCGAGCAAATTGCCTTCGCCCGATTTGGCGGCGGCCGTCAGCGCGGCCAAGGCCGTGCCGACCTTCGCGGCATCGCGCGTCGCGCGCACGCGCTGCAGCCTCGCGAGCTGGTTGTCGCGTACCGCCACGTTGTCGATTTCCAGAATTTCGACTGGCTCTTCTTTGTCGAGCTTGAATTTATTGACGCCGATGATGACATCGCGACCTGAATCGATGCGTGCCTGCTTCTCGGCAGCGCTCGCCTCGATGCGCAGCTTGGCCCAGCCACTCTCGACGGCGCGGGTCATGCCACCCATGGCATCGACTTCTTCGATGATGGCCCAGGCCTTGTCGGCCATTTCCTGCGTGAGCTTCTCCATCATGTAGCTGCCGGCCCAGGGGTCGACAACCTGAGTGATATGCGTTTCTTCCTGCAGGATGAGCTGGGTATTGCGGGCGATACGCGCGCTGAACTCAGTCGGCAGCGCGATCGCCTCGTCAAAAGAATTGGTATGCAAACTTTGCGTGCCGCCAAAAACGGCCGCCATGGCCTCGATCGTGGTACGAACGATGTTGTTGTACGGATCTTGTTCGGTGAGGCTCCAGCCCGAGGTCTGACAGTGGGTGCGCAACATCAGGCTCTTCGGATTCTTTGCCCCGAAGCCGGCCATGATCTTCCACCACAGCAATCGCGCCGCGCGCATCTTGGCGATCTCGAGATAAAAGTTCATGCCGATGGCCCAGAAGAAACTCAGTCGGCCGGCAAACTCGTCGACATCGAGCCCCTTGGCGAGCGCTGTCTTCACGTACTCTTTGCCATCGGCCAGCGTGAAGGCGAGCTCAAGTGCCTGATTCGCCCCCGCCTCCTGCATGTGATAGCCCGAAATCGAAATCGAGTTGAACTTCGGCATGTTGCGTGCCGTGTACTCGATGATGTCGCCGACGATGCGCATCGACGGCTCGGGTGGATAGATGTAGGTGTTGCGCACCATGAATTCTTTGAGAATGTCGTTCTGGATGGTGCCGGAGAGAGCCGCCTGAGCAACGCCCTGCTCCTCGCCGGCAACGACAAAGGCCGCGAGCACAGGCAACACCGCACCGTTCATGGTCATCGAGACCGAAACTTTGTCGAGCGGAATACCGTCGAACAAGATTTTCATGTCCTCGACGGAATCAATCGCCACGCCGGCTTTGCCGACATCGCCACGCACTCGCGGGTGATCGCTGTCGTAGCCGCGATGGGTCGCCAGATCAAAAGCCACCGACACGCCCTGACCGCCTGCAGCCAGTGACTTGCGGTAGAACGCGTTCGAGGCCTCGGCCGTCGAGAATCCCGCGTACTGGCGAATGGTCCAAGGCCGAACCGCATACATGGTGGCTTGCGGACCGCGCAGAAAGGGCGCTAAGCCGGGCAGCGTGTCGGCGTACTGCAGACCCTGCAGATCTGCCGCGGTATAGAGCGGCTTGACCTCGAGACCCTCGGGCGTCTTCCAAGTCAGTTTGGCGGCGTCGCCGGCCGGTGCCGCCTTGGCGGCGGCCTTCGCCCAAACCTCGAGTTTGGCGGAGTTCAGCAGGTCATCACGGTCCATGGCGTCCCTGTCCAAGTCCGTCCCGTCCGCCCCCAACGGGCGGGCCTAGGAGAACCTTGGCAGTGTACCGACCATGGACCCCCCCGGCGAGTCTGCCGCCGGGGCCGGCCGCGCGCAGGTCAGGGCGTAGCGGCCCAGGCCGTGTAGTCGCCGTCCAGATGCTTGAGGTTGGAGTAGCCGGCGTTACGCAGGGCCTCGATCGCCATGGAAGCCCGTCGGCCGCTCGCGCAATAGACGATGATCTCGGCGTCCTTGGCAGCGCCAACGGCGGTCGCGGGGCTTGCGAGCAGGGCGGTGTGGGCGACGCTGATCGCGCCATCGACATGGCCTGCGGCGAACTCCTCGGCGCGTCGCACATCGAGCACCACGGGCCTTGCGCCCGCCTGACCAAGCCTCGCCTTGAGCTCGGCGGGCTTCACCGCCGGTACCGAGGCGAGGATTTCGGCGACGCGCTCGGGCGAAGGCATGGGCGGTGAGGCTGCAGCCGCTGCCGATGCCGCAGGGGGTGCGGTCGGCGCGCTCGCGCGCTGCGGCACCTTCACCAGCTTGCTGATGTCGTACCCCATGTCGGTCACTTTTTTGACGAGTTCCGCGTAGCGCGCGTCGTCGATGATCGGCGTGCGCGCCATGATCCACACGTAATCGCGAGCGCTGCGCGCGATGATGGTCTCGGTGTAGTTGGCATCGACGTGCGAAATGACGTACTCGGCCTTCACCGGCCAGATGAACTGCATGCCCCAGATGGCGTTGTTGGTGTCGGGAATCACGAAACCCTTCGGTTCCATGCGCTTGGCCGGCCCGTCGAAGGCACCCTTGTTGAAGGTGAAGGTCGTTTTGATCGTGCCGTCGGGCGCGAGCTCATAGGACTCGATCGCGTTGTAGATGTCTTTTTCGATGAAGGTCGGAATGACGCCGATGACATACCAGGGGCCCATGAACCGCGGCAGGTCGACGCTCGAGACCACGGGCACCGTGACTTTCTGCGGCGAAACCCCGCAGGCAGCCAGCAGGCCGAGCAGCGATGCCGCAAAAACCGCTCGCAAGGGTTTAGCCGCCGTGAAGCGCGTCGCCACGTAATTTCCTTGAGTCATATCGATGCCTCCTGAACTC
>JBJTAV010000067.1:0-11284 GCA_046091005.1 Gammaproteobacteria bacterium
GGGCGAGTGGGTGAGCGCAGCGTCCGGCGAAATCCTCGATACCCTCAATCCAGCCCCCGGTGAGGTGCTCGGCAAGAGGCCTGCTGGCGCAGAGGCTGATATCGACCGTGCGGTCGCGGCCGCGCGCAAGGCGTTGACTGACCCCTCGTGGCGCGAGCGCACGCCCGCGGCTCGCTCGCGCCTGCTGTGGCGCATGGCCGACTTGCTGGAGGCGAATCTCGACGAACTCGCCGAGCTCGAGTCGCTCGATAACGGCAAACCGCTGTGGGTCGGAAAATACGCCGAGATTCCGGGTGCGATCGAGCAGTTTCGTTATTTTGCCGGCGAGGCCACGCGCATCGAGGGCACGACGATTCCGACCTCGATCAACTATCAGCCACCCGGCAAGAAAATCTTTGCCTACACCGTGAAGGAGCCGATCGGTGTGGTGGGGGCGATCGTGCCGTGGAATTCACCCATCGTGCTGACGGCGATGAAAATCGCGCCCGCACTCGCGGCTGGCTGCACCATGGTGCTGAAGCCTGCCGAGGACACCTCGCTCACTGCCATTCGCTTGGCTGAACTCATGGTCGAAGCGGGCTTTCCGCCCGGCGTGTTCAACGTGGTGACGGGTCTCGGCGAGCGAGCGGGCGCTGCGCTCGCCGCACACCCCGGCGTGGACAAGATCGCCTTCACCGGATCAACCGAGGTGGGCAAGCTCATCCTCGATGCTGCGCGCGGCAATCTCAAAAAACTCACGCTCGAACTTGGTGGTAAGTCGCCGGCGGTAGTGCTGGATGATGCAGATCTCGAGCTTGCGATACCGGGCGTCGCCAACGCCATCTTCTTCAATAGTGGACAGGTTTGCGTCGCCGGTTCGCGCCTCTACGTACAGCGCAAGATTTTCGACCAAGTCATCGCTGGCGTCGGTGAGTACGCACGCGCTCTCAAGTTGGGTCATGGCCTCGATCCGAGCACGCAGCTTGGACCCGTCGTGAGTCGGCGACAGGCTGATCGTATCGCAGGCTATATCGCCGAGGGTCGGCGCGAGGGCGCCGCGGTGATCACCGGTGGCGGTCAGCTCGGGCCAGCCGGCACCTTCATCGAGCCGACCGTAATCGTCGATGTCAAACCCGCGATGCAGGTGGTGCGCGAAGAAATCTTTGGTCCGGTCGTTGTGGCGACACCGTTCGATGATCTGCACGAAGTGACTGCGCTCGCCAACGATACCGAGTACGGCCTCGCGGCGAGCGTCTGGACCAGCAATCTCTCGAGTGCCCATCGCATGGCGGCGGCTTTTCGTGCGGGCACGGTGTGGATCAACTGCCACTCCATGTTCGACGCCAGCCTGCCGATCGGCGGCATGAAGCAATCGGGTTGGGGTCGCGACAGCGGTCATCAGGCTGTCGACAACTATCTCGAAACCAAAACGGTGTGTGCGGTGATCTGAGGCCAAGATCAGCGGCAAGGAGCGGGGGGATCCATGAAACTGGGCACGGCGAAACTGGGCACGGGACAACTCTTGGCCTATGCGGCGCCGACGGTTGCGCTGCAGGCCATGCTGGTACCGCTCTATAACTTCTTGCCGCCAGTGTACTACTCGGCCGAAGTCGGGATGGTGGCGCTGACGGTCGCGACCTTGTTCGCGGTCGGTCGGTTTTGGGAAGCCATCATCGACCCTCTGGTCGGGGCGCTCTCTGATCGAACCCAAAGTCGTTTTGGTCGGCGGCGTGTCTGGATGATTGCCGGCGCACCCATCGCGCTAGTGTCGGCCTGGTTTTTGTTGCTGCCACCGGACGGTGCGTCGCCGCTGTACCTGCTCTTTTGGCTGGTGATGTTCTATGCCGGCTGGACCATGGTCTATGTGCCGCACCAGACCTGGGGCGGCGAGATGTCGAACGACTACGCAGAACGTACGAGAATCGCCGGTTTTCGCGAGAGTGGCGCTTTCTTTGGTTATCTTTGCGCGAGTGCCGTGGGCATTTTTTACTGGATCTGGTTCAAGGGTGTCGCCTTTCCGAGTTACGCGCAGATCGTGCAATCAGTGGGCGTTTTCTTCGCTGTGGCGCTGCCGATTGCCATTCTTTGGTGTTTCGCCAAAGTGCCGCCCGCTACCGTGCACGAGGAGCGGACGCCGAGCTGGAGCGAGCTCCTCCACATCTTGACGCGTAACGGGCCATTTCGCCGTCTGATCAGTGCCTATTTCATCGATCGCCTGGCGATGGGTATTTATTTTGGCGTGCAGCCTGTGTTGATCTCGCAGGCGCTCGGCTTGCAGCAGCATGTGCTGACGGTCGCCATCGTCAACACGGTTGCCGCGGTGGTACTCGCGCCGCTTTGGGTGCCCATCGCGAATCGCCTCGGCAAACATCGAGCTTATTGCTACGCCAATTTGTTGACTGCTGCGGCGTACCTCATGCTGTTCGTGGTGCCCTCCGGTGTGGTGCTGCCGGTGCTGCTCGTCAACGTGCTCATGGCGTTCGGCAATGGCGGCACCATGATCACACCGCCCTCGATGACGGCCGACGCCGTCGACTCGGACGAGTTGCAAACCGGTGTTGCGCAGATGGGCGGGCACATGGCCTTTCTCGCGTCGGTATTCAAATTCGGCATGGGGTTCGGACTTTTTCTGGGGCTCGGCTTCCTGTCCCTGTTCGGTTATGTGGACATGAGCCAGGTGCTCACGCCCCAGGTCGAGCAGGGCGTTCGCCTCGGTGCTTCGTTCTTGCCGGCGTTCATGTTGTTGGTACCGGTGATCATGATGTGGCGTTATCCGATCGATGGTGTGCGTCACGAGCAGATCCGCGCCGCGCTGACCGCGCGCCGTGCGGGGCAGTCAGCCTGATGCGCCGAGAGTTGTGCGTAGTTATCAGTCAGACGTCATCAGTCAGAGGAATGCGATGAAAATTCTGCGTTGGGTCCTCAAAGCCATTGCCACGCTCGCCGCCGCCATAATCACTAGTTTGGTGGTCTTGTTGCTGACGATCTGGGTCGCCGACCCCGCGGTGCTGCGTAATCTGTTGTTGGGACAGTCACCCACCGATCCTGCCGGCGTTGCCAAGTCGCAACCTCAAGAAACCGTCCGAGGCAATCTGCGCGACGATTTCGTGGTGGGTGAGCCCGTGGGCATCGATCCCTCGGGTATCGCTGCCGCCGAGGCCTATGCGGAAAAAACCGAGTCGGTGGCGCTACTCGTCTATCACCGTGGCGTGCTGGTTCACGAAAAGTATTGGCCGGGTTTTGATCGCAACACCCGCACCAATCCCAACAGCATGCACAAGACGGTACTCGCTTTGCTGGTTGGCGCTGCGATCGCCGATGGAAAAATCGATTCACTCGATACACCCGCCTCGAAGTGGCTCACCGAATGGCAGGGCGATGCGCGTCGCGACATTACCGTGCGCGATCTGCTGCAGATGTCGAGTGGTCTCGAGATTCCGATATTCGGCACCTGGAAATCCGCGCGGATTCTGTTCGGGTCAAACCTAGAGCAAGGAACGATGGGCTTGCAGGCTGAAAGGCCGCACGGCAGTTATTTCCAATACAGCAATGCCAACTCGCAGTTGTTGCTCATCATGCTCGAGCGGGCAGTCGGCCAAAGATATTCCGAATACTTTTCAGGGCGGCTTTGGCAGCGGATGGGTGCTGCCGATGCCGCGCTCTGGATGGATCGCGAAGGGGGTCTGCCACGCGGCTTTTGCTGCCTCTTTGCGAGTGGGCGCGACTGGTTGCGAGTCGGGCGACTCATTCTCGATCAAGGCCGGGTAGGCGACGATCAGCTGGTACCTGGCACCTGGATTGCGCAAATGCTCACGCCAGCCAAGACCAACCCGAACTTCGGTTTGCACATTTGGCTGGGCTCGCCACCGAAACAGCAGCGCCCCTACAACGACTACAGCGTGAAAGCCTTCCACTCCGAGCCCTTCGCCGCTGCCGATATCGCTTATATCGATGGCTTCGGCGGCCAGCGTGTGTATGTCGTGCCGTCTTTGCAACTCGTCATCGTACGAACCGGTAAATCAAAAACGGATTGGGATGACGCCATTTTGCCGAATGCCATCATTCGGGCCGTTCGTCCTGCAGGTGCCCCATGAACGAAACCGCGCGCGTACAAAGATTGCGACTTGTCGAGCGTGTGTTGTCGCTCGCCATTTTTGTGCTGGTACTGTTCCAGATGTACCAGTCGACCAAGGTCGGCGTGACCCCCCGCGGTACAGCCGCGCGCGAGGCCCTGCAGCATTTGCATATCTCCAACGGATTGACCGTACTGCTGCTACTCGTCCCGCGTTTCTGGCTGTGGATGACGCTGCCGCGCCTCAATCGTCCGACTCGCGTTCCTGCGGCGGCCGATGATCTCGCGCGCGCCTGCAACGCCGGCCTGTACTTGACGCTCGCCGCTTTTTGCCTGACCGGCCCCATCTTCGCGTGGTCCGAGGGCCACGCGGTGTCATGGTTTGGTTGGGTGACTTTGCCCGCGCTCGTGCCCGCGAGTTATCGCCTGTCCGTCACCATGGGGTACCTGCACAGCACGACCGGTTTTTTGATCATCGTGCTCACGGTGTTTACCGTGCTGGTCGCACTATGGCAGGCCTTGAGATATCGAATCGGTCCATGGAGATTGCTGCCGGGCTTTGATTGGGGTGGCGCCGCGACGGCCGACACAGCGCGAACGCCGCTGTGGTGGAAATTGGCGCATACGCTGGTCTTTGCGGGTCTGCTGGGTGTGGCGGCCTACATGCCTTATCAAATATTTGGTGTCGTGCCTTTTACTACGTCAAAACAAATGGTCGACTCGGGTCCGCTACCCGCCGTCGACCCGTACCTGAGTGTCACTGCAGCGCCCGAGCTCTCGGCCCAGTCGCAGAAGGACTTCATGTGGTGCCGCTTCTGTCACAGCTTCGAGCTCAATGGCCCACATGCCGTGGGTCCGAATCTCCATCGCGTGTTCGGTCGACGAGCCGCTAGTGCACCCGGCTTTTATTACTCGGGCGCACTTGTCGAGGCAGGAAAGAATGGTCTGGTGTGGGATGACGCCAGCGTCGATCAGCTGATCGCCAACCCCGAGGCGTTTCTCGGCGGGCAACACCGCATGCGGTACAAGCCGATTACCGATGCCGAAGAGCGTCGGCAGATCATCGCGGCGCTCAAGGCGGCAACGAAGTAGCCGCAGTTCTAACGTTGCTGCAACGTGGCGTGTGCAGCGAACGGCGCTGCAGTGCTCGGCAGCCCGCTCAGGCGGCTCTTCGCCGCCTTGTCATCTTTGAGCCAAGCGTCCAGAAACAGCGTCGAGGCTGCTTGAAAAGCGGCGACAAAATCGTCGGCCTGAGCGGAACGAGCGAGGTCATCGCGACCGACCGACCCACCGAGGTAATGGTCGGCGCCTTCGAGGGTCAAAAGATATTTTTGGCCGGCAGGGATGAGGTCGTAGGGCTGTCGCCGCCATTCGTAGCCGCTCAGGTTCGGCGCCTGCTTGAGATCTTCTGTGCCCACCGTGACCAATGTCGGAACGGCGAGGGCGGCGAAATCCTCGGCACCGAGCACGGGCGGCATCGCGCCCGCACCGCTGAAGATGATTGCGGCGCGAATCGTGGGTTGCCGGCGGCTGACTGCTGTCCCCGTTGCCGGATCGCGCAACGTGGCGCCCGCCAAAGTCTGCGCGATGAGTCCGCCAAAAGAGTGGCCAGTCGCAGCAATCTTCGAGGAGTCTGTTCTCTCGGCAAGTCCGGGCAGGGCGGACAAGAGTTGCGGCAGGCTATCGAGTACCTGCTTCATGTCATCGAGCCGCCAAGTCATGAATCGTGGGTCGTTGCTGCCGCGCGTCGTCCCGAGTCGTGTCGAGTCGCGGTGGGTGACAGCGATGACCACATAGCCGTGGGCTGCCCAATGATCGAGCAGTACCGAGTAATCGTCCTTCGAGCTGTAGGCACCATGCGAAAACAATATGACGGGTAGCGCCCGCCCGGTGCGCGGCGCGGCGATCCTGACGGGCATCGCGGCAACATCCGCCGAGCGGGGTAGTGAGGTTTCGGTGATGGTGATCGGCGCCGACGCCGCTGCGGCTTTGACAGTGATGTGGCCCATCAGCACAAAGAAAAATACCCAGCAAAAAGCCTTGGCAAAGACCTCGCGCCTGTTGTCACTATTCACGTTGCCGCTATTCCCGTTGCCGATGTTCATGCGCACTGCCTGCCCGCCGCTTCGCCGGCGACCGCGCCCAAAGTAATCGCCATGCATAGCCCCACCGCAGGCAGGTATCCGGTCACTTCGGCGCCCGAGATGCTGCGCGCGGCGCCGCCGCCCGCGTAGAGATTGGGCAGCGGGCTGCCGTCGGGGCGCAGCACGCGCGCGTCGCCATCGACCTCGAGCCCGCCCTGAGTGTGGAAGAGCGCTCCAGTTACGCGCACCGCGCAGTAGGGCGGCGCGAGGGGGGCGAGCCCTGCGAACGTACGATTGAATCGATCAGCGCGGCCCGCATCGCGACTTGCGTTGATTTCGGTGTCTTCGCGCTCCAGCGAACCCTCGGGCAGTCCACAGGCTTTTTCGAGTAGCGCCCAGCTATCGCCGCGGCGTACGGCGCCGACCTCGACGAGTTGTCGTTGCTCGACCGAGTGTTCAAGGCAGGTTTGATGGCGGCGTTCGTCGAAAATGACCCAAGCCAGTCCCTGGGGTTGCTGAAGCACCGGTACGCACATACCGGAGATATTGGCGAGCTCGTGGGTGAAGCGTTGACCGAGCGTGTTGACCAAAAACCCGCCTTCGATCATCAGCGGGTGGGGGACCACGATCTGTTGCGGGTCAGCCAGAGTGCCCAAGCCTTGATACGCCGTCATGTCGCCGACCGCAGCGCCGAGTTCCAGCCCCCAAAGAATTCCATCGCCCTTGTTACCCTCGTGGCCAAAATATTTGGCATTGGCCATTTCGGGGATGTGCTTGGCCACCATGCCGTGATTGCCGCCAAAACCACAGGTCGCGAGCACCAAGGCGTCGCAGCCGAGTTGCTCGACAACACCACCCGGTCGCTCGATCCGCAGCCCGAGGACACGGTTTTGATCGTCGGCGTAGAGATCGGTGACGGTTGCCTCGGTCATGACCTCGGCGCCGGCTTTGGCACAGGCGTTCGCGAGCAGCGCGAGCAGCTCTTCGCCGTTGCGGCCCGGGGGAATGTGCAGCCGTGGGTTCGAGTGTCCGAGCCCCGTCCATTTGAAATCGAGTTTGAGCGGCACCGCATGTTGCTCGGCGAGCCAATCGAGGGTGGGTCCCGAGCGCTCGCCGATCAGGCGCGTGAGTTTCGGGTCGGCCTGATTTTCGGTCTTGGCCATGACATCGGCGACGAAGCGGTCCACCGAATCGTCGATGCCCTGCGCAATCTGCTCGCGGGTACGCACGCCGCAGACGGCGCCGAGTGACATCGAGGTGCTGCCCCAGGGGCGCTTGTCACGCTCAAGCACGATGACGTCGACACCCTGATCGCGAGCGGCTAGCGCGGCGGTGAGACCGCAAGCGCCCGCACCGACGATGGCCACCGGAATACTGAATTCGAACTCGGGAATATTGTCGCGGATGATGCCCATGAGCGGATTATCGCTGGTTTGTCGATTCGGTGGCCGCGCCGCTCGTCGCTGACTAGAATATTGGCTTGCGGGCCGCTCGTTGGCGGCTTGCGGGCTACAGTCATTGCGGGGTTTTAGTCATGTCGCAGGCCGTTCATCTGATGCTAGGCGCCGTCGAAGGGGCGCTCAACGAGCTTCGTCGCGTGCTCGGCGCAGAGCGCGTCGTCACGCTGCATTCAGAGCTCGAGTTTCATTCGCAAGATGTCTATCGCAGCGGCAAATTGCCCGCGGCACTGATTCGGCCGGCGAACACCCTGCAGCTCGCGGAGGCTTTGCGGGCGATCGCGCCTTCGGGTTTGCCGATCGTGCCGCGCGGCGGCGGCATGTCATACACCGATGGCTATCTGCCCACCCTCGAAAACTCGATCATGGTGGACGTGCAGGCGATGAACCGCGTGGTCACCATCGATGCCGAAGATGGCTACGTGACGGTCGATTGTGGCGCCACCTGGAAAGAATTGTTTGATGCACTCGCGCCCCACGGCGTGCGCACTCCGTATTACGGGCCGCTGTCGGGCTTGCGCTCGACCATCGGTGGTGCGCTCTCGCAAGGCAGCATGTTTTTGGGCTCGGGCCGCTACGGCGCTGCAGCAGAAAGCGTGATTGGTCTCGATGTTGTCCTTGTCGATGGCACGGTGCTCAATCTCGGTGCGCACGCCAATCGTCATGGCGAACCGTTCTTCAGGCAGTTTGGCCCAGACACTCTCGGCACGTTCCTCTCCGACTGTGGTGCGCTTGGCATCAAAACGATGGCGACGTTTCGTCTGATCCGTCCGCAGCCCGAGTCGCGTTATCTGTCGTTCTCGTTCCGCCGTCACGAAGATCTTTTTGCTGCGATGGCCGATGTGGCTCGGGCCGATGTGGTGTCCGAGCAGTTCGGCTTTGATCCGGGATTGCAGGCGGTGCGCATGAAGCGCGCGAGTCTGCGCGAAGATGCGAAGGCGCTCGGCAAGGTAATCAGCAATTCGGGCGGTGTGCTGAAGGGGCTCAAAGAAGGCGCCAAGGTCGTGATGGCCGGTCGCAATTTCCTTGAAGAGGGCACATTCTCGGTCCACCTGTCGCTTGATGGTCGCGATGCCGTCGATGCCGATGCCAAGGCAGCGATCGTTCGGCGGATCATGTCGGCTGCGGGCGCCGAGGTCGAGAACACGGTCCCCAAAGTCATGCGCGCAAATCCCTTCGCCGAGCTCAACAGCATGCTCGGACCGGGCGGCGAGCGTTGGGTACCCGTGCATGGCACCGTGCCGTTCTCGCGCGCCTCTGCGATGTATGACGTATGTGAGTCGGTGTTCGAGAAGCACGCCGAGTCGATGCGCAAACACGATATCGATCGCGGCTATCTCGTGAGCACCGTGGGCAATGCCGGAACGCTGCTCGAGCCCGTGCTCTATTGGCCCGATGCGCGTCTGCCGTTTCATGAGCGGGTGCTCGATGCCGGCTATCTCGCCAAGCTCGAACGCTTTGCGCCGAATCCGGCGGCGGCCGAGGCGGTAGCCGCGCTGCGCGTCGATCTCGCGGCAGCGTTCATGCAGCAGGGCGCAGTCAGTTTCCAGCTCGGCAAGTTTTATTTTTATCAGCAGGGGCTCGCGGATTCGGCAGCGGGTTTCTTGCGACAGCTGAAGCGAATGGTCGACCCTGCGGGTCGCATGAACCCGGGCGCGCTCGGTCTGTAAACTCGCGTATCTTTGATAGGCTTCGTCAAACGCAATCTTTGGAAGGACCCATGGCCAAAATCATCGTGTTGTTCAATCTCAAGCCGGGCACCAGCGTCGCCGACTATGAGGCCTTCGCCCGCGAGAGTGACCTGCCCATCGTCAATGCGTTGCCCTCGGTCGATCGCTTCGAGGTGCTCAAGGCCGAGGGTTTGATGAGCGGCGGCCCTTCGCCCTATCAGTACATCGAGATCATTGACTGCAACAGTCTCGAGCAGCTCGGCAAAGACGTCTCGACCGAGGCGATCCAGAAAATCGCCGCGACTTTCCGCAGCATGGCCGAAGAGCCGCTATTCATCATCCCTAAGAATCATTGAGCGACAGCCGGTCTCCTTGAGCGGAGCTGCGCTGCCGTGATGCTGCCATGATGTTGCGCTACGCGCTGCGGCGTATTGCCGGGGTTTTCCCGACGCTGTTCATCATCATCACCCTGTCGTTCTTCGTCATTCGGATCGCGCCCGGCGGTCCCTTTGACGAAGAGCAGGCGCTGCCCCCCGAAATCAAGGCCAATCTCGAGGCGGCTTATGGGCTGGATCGGCCGCTCATCGAGCAGTACGGGCGTTATTTGGCGGGTCTCGTCCGCGGAGATTTCGGCCCGTCGTTCAAGTTCAAAGATTTCTCGGTCACGGAGCTGATCGCCCAAGGGCTGCCCGTCAGTCTGATGCTCGGGCTTTCGGCGGTGCTGCTGGCTTTGCTCATCGGCGTTCCGCTAGGCACGCTCGCGGCGCTACGGCAAAACAGCCCGACCGACTACGGCATCATGAGCGTGGCGGTGCTGGGCATCGCGTTGCCCGCCTTTGTGACTGGGCCGTTGTTTGCGCTCATATTCGGTCTGCATCTGCGCTGGTTCCCGGTTGCGGGCTATGAGGATGGCGCGCTCGAATTTTTGGTCTTGCCGGTGATCACTCTGGCTTTGCCGGTGATCGCCTATATCGCGCGTTTGACGCGCGGCAGCCTGCTTGAAGTGTTGCGAATGCATTTCGTACGCACGGCCCGCGCCAAGGGCTTGCCCGAGCGACAGGTCATTCTGCGTCACGCGCTGCGTCCCGCACTGTTGCCGGTCGTCAGTTATCTCGGACCCGCAACGGCTTTTGTCATCACGGGGTCGCTGGTCGTCGAGACGGTGTTCGGTTTACCGGGCAGCGGTCGATATCTCGTGCAGGGCGCCATCAATCGCGACTACACACTCGTCATGGGCATGATCGTGGTCTATGGCAGTTTGACGCTCACGCTCAACCTGATCGCCGATCTGCTGTATGGCTGGCTCGATCCGCGGGTGCGTTATGACTGAGGCAGCGCCATGACTGAGGCTGCGCCGACCGCGCGCGGGTTTTGGGCCGATGCCTGGCGTCGGCTGCGTCGCAACAAGGCATCGATGGTGGCGGCCACGCTCATTATTTTGATCACCTTGCTGGCGTTTATCGGGCCGTCGTTTTCGCCGCATGCCTTCGATGCCATCGATTGGGATCATATGGCGGTGCCGCCCGGTGGCCCGAACGATCATTGGCTGGGTACAGATCGACTCGGGCGCGATCTGTACGTGCGGACGTTGGCAGGCGTGCAAATTTCTTTGCAGATCGGACTGCTGGCCACGCTGGTATCGCTTTTCATCGGTGTTCTTTGGGGTGCCACGGCGGGTTATTTTGGCGGGCGTATCGACAACCTCATGATGCGAGTGGTCGACATCCTTTATTCCTTGCCCTACATCTTCATCGTCATCATCCTCTCGACGCTTTTCGAGCGCGGCAACATCTACGTGCTGTTTCTGGCGATCGGTGCAGTAGGGTGGCTCACCATGGCGCGCATCGTTCGCGGGCAAACGCTCTCGATCAAGCGCAAAGAATTCATTGAGGCGGCGCTCGCGAGCGGGGTGAGCACGCCGGGCATTCTGTTGCGGCACATCGTGCCGAACGTGGTCGGTCCGGTGATCATCTACGCGACGCTCACCATTCCGCAGATGATTTTGTTCGAGAGTTTTTTGTC
>JBJTAV010000068.1:0-6149 GCA_046091005.1 Gammaproteobacteria bacterium
ACTTCCGCGCCGGTCAGCGACTCGCCATCGTGGGTGCAACGATCCTCGAACGCATGCAATTCGCCCTCGAGCAGCACGGCGGCGACATAAAAGCCGTCGACTTCGCCATCGAGCCGACCGCCCGACTGCAACACTGCGGCCTCGCCGAGGTCGATCCAGGATGCCGCCATGATTTACATCATGCCGGTCTGCAAGCGTGCGGCTTCGGACATCATTGACTGATTCCAGGGCGGGTCGAACACGAGCTCGACATCGGCCTTGGCCACGGTCGGAATGATCTCGAGCTTTTCTTTGACATCCTGCACGAGGACATCGCCCATGCCGCAGCCCGGCGCGGTCAGGGTCATCTTGACGGCGAGAGTGCGCGTGCCATCCTCGTTCGCCGAGACGTCGCATTCATAGACGAGACCAAGCTCACCAATATCGATCGGGATCTCGGGGTCGTAACAGCTGCGCATCTGTTGCCATTCTCGCGAATGTATGTCGTCTTCGGTTGCGCCGGGCGGCAGCGCAGGTGGCGTGAGCGCCTGCTTGCCGATGGCATCTGCGTTCTCGCCCGAAAGACGATCAAGATTGCCAGCGATATCCAGCGTGAAACTGCCACCGAGTGCCTGAGTGATGAAACCCGCAAGGCCCGCCTGCAACTCGATCGCATCACCCGAGGGCACCATCACCGCCTGGGTGTTGCGGCTCAGCGTGAAGGCTTCGTTTTCGTGACTGCGCACCTTTTCAATCCTTATTCGGTCGACACGGTGGCGGGACCGTTGTCGGCATGGCGTTGTGCGTGGTGTTCGAGCGCGGCGCCGAGCGTATGCCAGCAGAGTCTCGCGCACGTCACGCGGGCAGGGTAGTCACGGACGCCCGCGAGGGCCGCAAGCTTGCCGAGTTCTGCAGGCGGCAGAGTCGTCTCACCGTGGGCGGTGAGTGTCTGGTGCACAAGATTGCGCAGTCGCGTGATGGCCGCTTCGTCCCTGCCTTTGACGGCCTCGGTCATCAGCGAGGCCGAGGCGGTCGAGATCGCGCAGCCCTTGCCCTCGAAGCGAATATCCGTCACTCGATCACCCTCGAGTCGCAGCGTCAGGGTCAGCCGATCGCCGCAGAGCGGATTATTGCCGTCGGCCGAGGTGTCGCAGGGGTCGAGCCGCCCGAAGTTTCGCGGTTGTTTGTTGTGATCGAGGATCACGTCACGGTAAAGATCTTTGAGGTCCATCAGCCGAATACCTCGCGTGCTCTACCGAGCGCGTGCACGAGTTGCTCGAGGTCGGCGTCGTCGGTGTAGCAACCAAAGGACGCTCGCGCCGTCGCCGGTACATCGAAGAATTCCATGACGGGCATCGCGCAGTGATGTCCGGTGCGTACGGCAACGCCCTCGTCATCAAGGATGGTGCCAAGATCGTGCGGGTGCACGCCTTCGAGCGCGAAGGAAACCACGCCGGTTTTTTCTTTGGCCTCGCCGATGATGCGCAGGCCGGCAATGGCGCGCAGGGCGTGGGTGGCGCGCGCCAGCAGTCCCTGTTCGTGCGCGTGTACCCGTTCGACACCGAGCGCTTCGAGATAGTCGATTGCTGCTGCCAAGCCGACTGCTCCTGAAATGTGCGGCGTGCCAGCTTCGAAGCGGTAGGGCAGGTCGTTGTAGGTGGTTTTGGCGAAACTCACGGTGAGGATCATGTCGCCACCGCCCTGCCAAGGCGGCATCTCACGCAGTACGGCCTCGCGTGCCCACAACACGCCCAGCCCGGTCGGTCCATAGACCTTGTGGCTCGAGAAAACGTAAAAGTCGCAGCCCAGTGCGCGCACATCGACTCGCTCATGCGCTACGGCTTGCGCGCCATCAAGCAGCGTCAGTGCACCGACTGCGCGGGCGGCGTCGATCATGGTGCGGATCGGCAGCACCGTACCGAGTGCGTTCGATACCTGCGTGAACGCCGCGAGCTTGGTGCGGGGCGAGAGCAGGGCGCGGAAGGCCTCGAGATCGAGTTCACCGCGCTGATCGATCGGCGCAACCTTGAGCACCGCCCCGGTGCGTTCGCAGAGCATCTGCCAGGGCACGATGTTCGCGTGATGTTCCATCCAGGTGATGAGTATTTCGTCGCCCGGCCCGAGTCGTCGCCCCCAGGATTGCGCAACGAGATTGATGGACTCGGTCGTGCCACGGGTGAACACGATTTCTTTGATACTGGCCGCATTGAGAAAACGGCGAACCCGCTCACGCGCACCCTCGAAGGCGTCGGTGGCTTTTTGACTGAGTTCGTACACGCCGCGGTGCACGTTGGCATGGCTGCTGCGCTCATAGCGATCAACCGCCTCGATGACGGCGAGCGGCCGCTGCGCCGAGGCGGCGGTGTCGAGGAAAGCCAGCCGCTTGCCGCGCACGGTTGTGCCGAGAATCGGGAAATCTGCGCGGACGCGCGCCACGTCATAGGCGAGTGGCGTGACGGCGGCGTTCACGACAGCGCTCTCGTGGCGGCGCCCGGCAGCTGTCGCTCGAGCGCGGCGGCGACTTGCGCGCGCAATTCTGGGGACGGTAGTTTCGCGAGTACGTCGCTGACAAATGCCCACTTGAGGAGCGACTCTGCGGTGGCGGGCGGGATGCCGCGCGACAACAAATAAAAGAGCATATCCGGGTCGAGCTTGCCGACCGTCGCGCCATGGCTCGCTTTCACGGCATCGGTGTAGATCTCGAGTTGTGGTCTGACGTAGGCCTCGGCCTCGGGGCCCGCGAGCAAACATTTGAGTGACTGGTCGGTTTGCGTACCGACCGCCGCAGGCTCGACGCGCATGTGGCCGTTGAAGGCGACACGCGAGCGCTCCGTGGCAATACCGCGAAAGCATTGCAGCGTACGCGCACCCGGGGCGGCGTGGGTCACATGCACGAAAGCGTCGTGTTGCTGCGTGCCTTCGCCGAGCGCCGCGACGTGCCACTCGAGCGAGGCCTCGCGACCTGCGTGTTCGATCAACGCCGTCGAGCGGCTGGCGAGCGCGCCCTCGATGAGCTGCACGAGTCTCAGCGTCGCGCTGGCACCGAGTTGCAGCTCAAGTGTATCGAGTGCTTGTGCTTTGGCACCGTGCTGGCCGATGCGCGCGAGTTCGAGCTGTGCGTGGTCGCCCACGTGCGCGGCAAGGTGCAGGTTGACGAGTGTGGCCTGGTCGTTCTGCGCCGACCAATGCCGCTCGATCAATTGCAGTTTTGCGCCGTGGCTGAGGGTGATGTCGAGCGCCGGGTGTGAGCTCGCCGTCGCGACACAAATGACTTCGAGCGCGAGTGCGGCATTGGCCGGTACGGCGATGCGACACGTGCCCTGACGAAAGTGGCGATTGAGATTGGCGAGGAGCTGGTCGGCGCCTGGTTGATCGGCGCCGGTATGTGCGCCCGCGTCGACTTCTTGGGTGATGCTGACGCCAGCCGCAGCCGTCGACAGCGCAGCGACATGATGACCATCGACCAACACCAGTCGGGCGTAGCCCGGCAAGGCCGCGGGTAACCTGGCTGCGATTTCTTTGACTTGCGCCGCCTCGGGAGTGGGCGCGGGTTCGAAGCGCGCACGCGCCAGCCCCCGCAGATTGGCGTACTTCCAGTTCTCGTCGCGATTCGATGGCAGAACGATCGGCATCGTACTCATCTCATGCCGCCTCGTTCAGCACCCAGTCGTAGCCGCGCGCTTCGAGTTCGCGGGCGAGCTCGGGACCGCCGCTGCGGACGATGCGACCGCGCGCCAACACGTGAACACGATCGGGCTGAATGTGATCGAGCAGGCGCTGATAGTGGGTCACCAGCACGATGGCCCGATTCGGCGAGCGCAGCGTGTTGACGCCATGGGCCACCACCTTGAGCGCATCGATATCGAGACCCGAGTCGGTCTCATCGAGTAGCGCGAGCAAAGGTTCGAGCACGAGCATCTGCAATATTTCGTTGCGTTTCTTTTCGCCACCCGAGAAGCCCTCGTTCACACCGCGCGACAGAAACGCTTCATCCATCTGCATGACTTTCATTTTCTCGCGTACCAGCGTCAAAAATTCGAAGGCATCGACCTCGGCTTCGCCGCGATGTTTGCGGGCGGCGTTGAGCGCGGCTTTGAGCAAGTAGACGTTGTTCACGCCCGGGATTTCGACCGGATACTGAAAGCCGAGAAAAAGCCCGGCCTGCGCGCGCTCTTCAGGCGCGAGCGCGAGCAGATCGCGGCCTTGGTAACTGACGCTGCCCGCGGTCACCTCGTAGCCGGGGCGACCCGCAAGCGTATAGGCGAGGGTGCTTTTGCCCGAACCGTTCGGCCCCATGATGGCGTGCACTTCGCCGGCAGGTACCTCGAGGTTCAGGCCATCGAGCACCTTGCGATCGCCAATCTTGGCGTGAAAATCTTTGATAACGAGCATGAGTCTCTCCGTGATGAGCGTGCTGCGGCGGGCTCAGCCAACCGAGCCTTCGAGGCTGACTGCGAGCAGGTTCTGGGCTTCGACGGCAAATTCCATCGGCAATTCCTTGAACACGCTTTTGCAGAAGCCGTTGACGATCATGTTGACGGCATCCTCTTCGCTGATGCCGCGCTGCAGGCAATAGAACAATTGGTCTTCGCTGATCCGCGAGGTCGAGGCCTCGTGCTCTATCGTGGCGCTCGGATTCTTCACTTCGACATACGGGAAGGTGTGAGCGCCGCAATGCGCGCCCATCAGCAAAGAATCGCACTGGGTGAAATTACGAGCGCCCGTGGCCGTCGGCAGGATTTTGACGAGTCCGCGATAGGTGTTTTGACCGCGACCCGCCGAAATGCCCTTCGAAACAATGGTGCTACGGGTGTTGGCGCCGATGTGGATCATCTTGGTGCCGGTATCGGCTTGCTGGCAGTGGTTGGCGAGGGCGACCGAATAGAACTCGCCGACCGAGTTGTCACCGCGCAGCACGCAGCTCGGATATTTCCAGGTAATTGCCGAGCCGGTCTCGACCTGCGTCCAGGAAATTCGCGAATTACGACCGCGGCACTCGCCGCGTTTGGTCACGAAGTTGTAGATGCCACCGACGCCGTTCTCATCACCCGGATACCAGTTCTGCACGGTCGAATATTTGATCTGCGCATCGGCCATGGCGACGAGTTCCACCACCGCGGCGTGCAGCTGGTTTTCATCGCGCATCGGGGCCGTGCAGCCTTCGAGATAACTCACGTGACTGCCTTCATCGGCGACGATCAAGGTGCGTTCGAATTGCCCGGTCTTAGCGGCGTTGATGCGGAAGTAGGTCGACAACTCCATCGGACAGCGCACGCCCTTCGGGATGTAGACGAACGAGCCGTCGGAAAACACTGCTGAATTGAGACAGGCGTAGAAGTTGTCGGTGTAGGGGACGACGCTGCCGAGATACTGCTCGAGCAGTTTCGGGTGCTTTTGCACCGCATCGGAGAACGAGCAGAAAATGACGCCCGCTTTCTCGAGTCGATCTTTGAAGGTGGTGGCTACCGAGACACTGTCGAAGACGGCATCGACCGCCACGCCTGCGAGGCGCGCGCGTTCGTGCAACGGCACCCCAAGCTTTTCATAGGTTTCGAGCAGCTTCGGGTCGACCTCATCGAGACTCTTGGGCCCGTCTTTGTTCAGCTTGGGCGCCGAGTAGTAGGAGATGTCCTGATAATCGATTGGCTTGACCCGCAGCTGCGCCCACTCGGGCTCGCGCAGGGTCTTCCAGTGACGGAAGGCGCGTAGCCGCCATTCGGTGAGAAAGGCAGGTTCACGTTTGAGCCGCGAAATCGCGCGCACCACGTCTTCATCGAGACCGGGTGGCAGGCTCTCGGACTCGATGTCGGTAACAAAACCGTGCTGATAGCCACGACCGATGACGTCGTGAATTTCTGCGTTCTGGATTTCGGCGTTCTGGCTCATGTTTACTCTTTGGGCACGATCGCAGCGTCGGCGGTGCGGCGACGGTGCAGCGCGGCGGCGGCGCGACCGCCCGCCATCGGGTTGAGTTCATGTTCGATGCCGCGCAGCTCAAAGTTTCGGCTGTCGAGCCCGGCGAGTTGCGCGAGACTGACGTCGTAGAGCGAGCGGCGGATGGCAAGATTCACGCGCTGCCAGGCTTGACCGACGCCGCAGGTGGTTTCGATTTCGCAATGCCCGCTGCCGGCGGAACAATCGGTGACCGCGACCGGCCCCTCGAGCGCATC
>JBJTAV010000069.1:0-38502 GCA_046091005.1 Gammaproteobacteria bacterium
TCGCGGGGTGTAATCCGCGTAAAAGAACAGCTTCGGTACGGTACCGAAGATGATCACGAGATGCGGGACCTGATTTTGCTGCGACAAAAACACCGTGGCATTCATGTCGAGCAGGCTCGCCTTGCGATTGCCCAGCCAGGAATGCACCAGCCATTCGACCCGCGGGCCGCTCCAGGCATTGAACGAGCCTTCCATCGACTGATCGAGCGAGGTGAAATATTCGTGCCCGGCGGTCGCCGGATGCTTGTGGACCGAAAAGCGTTGTTTGACGCGATCGACAATGCCGGAGTGAATGCCCCAGCAGCGCTCCCAGGCGCGGCTGACATCCACGTTGGGCTGCTCAGCCAGAAATTCCGTGATGGTTTTGATGTCGAGCTTGGTACCCGACGTCGCAGTGTTGTTCGACATGTGGTGATGCCCCCCTTTCCTTAAGCCTCAAGTTAGCCGCTCGTCGGGGGGTTCTGCTAGCCTCAAGCGCATGGACGTCCAACGCAGAAAGTTCATGACCGCTGCGGGTGCCGCCGCCGCAGTGCCCTTGTTGCCTGCCTGTTCGCGTGGTGGTGACGATCAACGCCCCGCGGGTGTACCCGTCGGACCCTTCGGTTCCAGCAGCACAGCCGAAGAGGTGACGGCGGGGCTAGACCTCAGCGGCAAGACGGCGCTCATCACCGGCGCTACCTCGGGTCTAGGGCTCGAGACTCTGCGCGTGCTGGCGCTGCGCGGTGCGCACGTGATCGCCACCGGCCGCACACTCGAGAAAGCACAGCAGGCCTGCGCGAGCGTGAAGGGACGCACGACACCGATCGCACTCGAACTTGAGCGCTGGGACAGCATCGTGGCGGCCTCCAATCTCGTTCGGGCGCTCGGCATGCCGATCGACATGCTGATCTGCAACGCCGGCATCATGGCGCTGCCGAAAGTCGAGCAGGTGTACGGCCTCGAAAAGCATTTTGTGGTCAATCACCTCGGTCATTTCATTTTGGCGAACCGTTTGCTGCCGCAAGTGCAAGCTGCAGCACAGGGTCGCGTGGTCGTGGTGTCGAGTCTCGGTTACCAGTGGGCACCGCCCGCGGGTATCGAGTTCGACAATCTCTCCGGCGAACGTGGCTACGAACCTAACAAAATGTATGGCCAATCCAAACTCGCCAACGGCTTGTTCTCGCTGGAGCTCGCGCGACGCTTGCGCGCGGCGGGCTCGACGGCGACCTCGAATGCCGTGCACCCAGGCATCATCCTCACCAACCTCGGTCGGCACTTCGACGAATGGAAGCGCACGGTCAGCAAGCTGATCGGCTGGACCTTCATGAAGAGCATCCCCGCAGGTGCAGCCACCAGCTGCTATGTGGCGACAGCCTCCGCACTCGCGGGCGTGAGTGGTCATTACTTTGAAAACTGCAATCCCGTGGTGCCGATGGCGGGCAAGCACATGGATGATCTCGCCCTTGCGCAGAAGCTGTGGCAGAGATCCGAAGAAATCGTCGCGGAGTACCTCGCATGAAACAGCAACTCTTCACAAGCCTTCTGGTGGCCACGTTACTGTCGATGGCTCCGCTGGCCGAACTGAGAGCACAAGAGATTTCAGCGACCGCAGCGCGCGCCCAATCTTTGTACTTCGCCGGCAATGCGGCTGAACTCGCCAAACTCACCGCGAGCACGGCGGCGTGGGGCAAGTCGCAAAACCCCCGCGAGCTCTATGCACATGCCTATCTGCAGTTTCGCGTGCTGCAACTCGCGATCGGCGGCAAGCGCGAGGACGATGCCGAGAAGGCCGGTGACGCCTGCATTGGTGCGCTCGACGCCGCGGTCAAGCGCGACCCCAAGTTCGCCGAGGCGTTCGCCTTGCAGTCGGCGTGCTATGGCTATCTCGCCAACCTCGGCGGCATGGGCGCAATTCGCAACGGTTCACGCAGTGGCAAAAGCATGGAAGCGGCGCTCGCGCTCGATGCTCGCAGTCCACGCATTTTATTGGTCGACGGATTCGGTGTTTATTTCCGACCCAAATTCGTTGGCGGCGACAAAGGCAAGGGCTGTACGCGGTTTCGCGAAGCGGCGGCGGGTTTCGATGCGGCCGGTGCTGCAGGCGTGCCCGGGCAGGGGGGCATCGATTGGGGTGCCGCCGAAGCGCACTACTGGGCGGGTCGCTGCGCACGCGATGCGGGCGATGCAGCCACGGCCCGCAAATTCTTCGAGCGCGCGCTCGTGATTGCGCCCGATTTTCTGGCAGCCAGCAAAGCACTCGGTCGCTAAAAAACCCCGGCTGCAAGGCCGGCGGCGAGCGTCGCACCCAGTTCGCGACAGCGCGCGAGCGCGGCACTATCGGGTTCGCCGACCACGATCACGGGCTCGGCGATGCTCCGCCACCGATATCCGGCGACGATCCGATCCACGCCGTTTCGGGTGCCCAGTCCGTCGTTCCCCGCGCTGATGAACAATCCCCAGGGCAAGCCCGTGGTGCGATTTTCGCAAGGATAAAAAGTTCGATCGAAGAAATCTTTGAGCGCTCCCGACATGTAGCCGAAGTGCTCAGGGGTGCCGAGCAGCAGCCCTTCGGCCCACAGCAGGTCATCGGGGCCTGCATCAAGGGCGCGTAGCGCACGAATATCAATCTCGGTATCGAGTTGAGCCGACGCTTGCAGCGCACCTTCGGTTGCCGCTGCCCGCAGCCTCTCGGTACGACCGCCGACGTTGCCGCCATAGACGATCAACAGACGTTTTTTCATGGTGCACTGAATCCCTGAGTCGATGGCGGTGGTCCATCGCCACGCCGCCGCAGATTGCGCGCGAACGTGATGACGATCGCGATCACGCTGCCGAGTCCCGCAAAGCCCATGTCGCGCTGAGCGTCCCATTCATCGCCCTGGGTACCGAGGAAGGCTGCACCGACGTCACCGCCGAAAGCAATGGCGGAGGCCCATTCGAGCAGTTCATAGATGGCGGATGTTGACATGATGAAATCAAGCGGCAGAAAGTAGCTCCAGAAGCCGCGTACTTTCGCATGAAGCATGAACATTTCGCGAATCGGGGGGAATATCAGCAGGCCGTAAGCAAGATGCACCAGCCGGTCATAGTGGTTTCGAGTAAAGCCCAGCATGCCGCTCAATGACTGGCCGCTCAAGTTGCGAAAGGCCTCATCGTAAGGAACCAAGGAATAAGTGAAGTGTGCTCCGACTGCATGCAAAGAAAAAAACAGGAATAGTGATACGCAGGAGCCCAGCGACAGCGGCGCCACCCGCCAGGTTGCGACCAGAATCGCAGACGCCGGTAACAGCAAAACGTTCTCGAGTAGCCAAGTGCTGCGATCGTGTGGTTCGATGGCAAGTGCCAGCCACAGGACTACAAAGCTGCACATCAATGAAAAGAGCACGCTACGTCGTTTCCGGTGTTCGAAAGTCATGGACCCGACATTAGCGCCTGATGCCCACGGGTTCGGTTCGGCAGCAGACATCCGTGAACGAGCGCACGGTGGCCGGATCTTGTGGAACTTCGGTCAAAGGCTGTCGCGGCTGACCACAGACACCTATTCTTGGAACATGTCGGGGCGCATTCGGGCTTTACTGCTGATTTTTGTCTGCGGGCTGTCGCTCGCGGCGCAGCTCGAGGGCGCTGAGCAGCCGGCGTTTTCCCCGAAGTCGGTCGTAGTACCCAAGATATCGGGGCGCATCGAACTCGACGGTCGGCTCGACGACACCGAGTGGCAAGAAGCGGTGAGGATTACCGACTTCCAGCAGTTTTCACCCGGCAACGGCGAGCCACCCTCGGAACCGACCGAGTTCCTGCTCGCCCTCGATGACGACAACCTCTACGTTGCCGTTCGTTTCACCGACTCGGATCCGGCTGGCATCAAGCGTTCACAGCTCGTGCAAGGCCAGGGCGTGTTCAACGACGACTACGCGCAAATCCTGCTCGATACCTTCAATGACCGACGAACGGGCTATATCTTTTACGTCAACCCCAACGGCGTACAGCGCGACGGGCTGCTGCTCGGCGGCCTGTCATACAACATGGACTGGGACGGAATCTGGCAAGCGGCCTCCAGTGTCAATGATTCCGGTTGGCAGGCCGAGATTGCGATCCCCTTCAAGACGCTGTCCTTCGATCGAAATGCGGATACCTGGGGAATCAATCTCATCCGTTCCATTCGACGTAAGCGCGAGGAAGTCGCTTGGTCGCAGCGCGATCGACGTATCACACTCGATGTGAGTGGAGAACTTCGCGGCATGCGGGGTCGCGAGCAGGGTCGGGGTCTCGACCTCGTGCCCTCGGCTTCGATCAGCGAGCGCGAGAACTTCATCGCGAATAGCTCGAGTGTGATTATCAAACCTTCGCTTGATGCGTTCTGGCGCATCACGCCCTCGCTCGTCGGCGCACTCACGCTCAACACCGACTTCTCGGCCACCGACGTCGATGACCGCCAGGTCAATCTCACGCGGTTTTCACTGTTTTTTCCGGAGAAGCGCGATTTTTTTCTCGAGGACAGCGAAATCTTCGAGTTCGGTGGTCTGACGCAAAACGGCAGGCCATTTTTCTCGCGCACCATCGGGCTTTCGGCAACCGGTCAACCGATCGATCTCGAGGCGGGTGCCCGGCTGACCGGCAAGATAGGTCGCAATTCTTTGGGGGTGCTTGCCGTTCGGCAGGAATCTGCGGGCAGCTTCGAAGCCGAGAATGTGTTCGTCGCGCGCGGGTATCGCAGTTTTGGCGAGCAGTCGACGATCGGCGGCATCATTACCTCGGGTGATCCATCTGGCAGCGGCAACAATACGCTCTATGGCGTCGATCTCGCGCTACGGGACCAGCGTCGCTACGGGGGGCTCGTCGAGGCCCGCGCCTGGATGCAGCAGTCTTCCACGCCCGGCCGCAAGGGTGATGAAGCTGCTTGGGGTGCATCGCTCGCCTGGCCGAACGATCGTATCGAGGCGTTGCTGTCCTATACCGAGATCGGTCGAGACTTTCGACCTGCGCTCGGCTTTGCCAATCGAACCGGCATCTCCGAATTCCTCGCTAGCTACAGCTATCGGCACCGGTTCGAGAAAGGCGGATTGCTGCGCAGCTGGCGTCATGGCGTCGAGGCCAGTGAGATCAGGGACGATGCTGGTGGCCTCGAATCCCGTCGATTCGTGATCATGCCGTTTTCTTTGGATAATCAGCCCGGCGATAGCCTCTCGACGGGCCTCGAACGCCAGACTGAAGTCATTCGTCGACCCTTCGTTCTTCCGGGTGGCGTACGCGTCCCTGTCGGTCGCTACGACTTCGATCGCGTGCGCCTCTATGGGCAGACCGCAGGCTTTCGGCCGGTGGCCTTCAATTGGGACTTCGGTGCCGGCGATTTTTATGACGGCACACGTGGTGACGCGCGGGTCGGCATCAATTGGCGCCCCAACCGACACTGGGCGCTGGGGACGACTTTTCAGACCAATCGTCTTGAACTTCAAAGCGGCGATTTCACGACCCGGGTTTGGTCCATGAATGCCAACTATGCATTCAATGTTCGCTGGGCCTGGCTCAACGTCGCGCAGTACGACAACGTTTCCAAGCGCATCGGACTCAACAGTCGCCTGCGTTGGTGGCCAGCGCAAGGGCAGGTCGCTTATCTCGTGGTCAATTACGACTGGCGCGAGGATGCGCGCGGTGACTTCCAGCCGTTTCTTGCTGAAACCACGGTGAAGTTCACTTACACGTTCCGCTACTGATTACCGCGTCAGTTCTTTTCGACGGTGTAGACGATTTCGGCGCTCGCTTCTTTGCCGGCTTCGGTGCGCAAGGTCCAGCGATCGTTGATGCTGTAGCGCAACTTCAAAGTATTGATCGCTTCTGCAAGCGAGACGCCGTAGCTCACATAGAGCCGGCTAGATAGATATTTGCCGAAGACCAGTGAGGTCTCGTTGGCCAGATTCTGCTCGATGCCCACATCTTCGATACCGATACGCTGACCGAGCTGCTGCGCAAGGATCGCGCCGCCTTGCGCAAGAATGGCATCGCGGCCACTGCTGGCGATGTTGCTGCTTTGTGCAGTCTCCAGGGTTCCGCCAGCGAGGATGAGCGATACCACCTGCGATTGCGGCAGCGAAGGCTCGGAAAAGAAGGTCATCCGCGGTTCGCGCAGCGTGCCGCGCACATTGACGCCTGCCTTCACATCGGGAAATTCTTTGGTCGCACGCAGATCCACGCCCGGGTCGCCGAGTAGTCCGCCCGAAAAGATCAATCGGCCACGCTCGATATCGAGTCGCCGGCCAAGGGCGGCGTACTTGCCTTCGGCAATACCCAGTTCGCCCGAACCGCGATTGACGCCGTCGGCCGAGGTGATGACATTCAGTGCTCCGGCAAGTCGTCCCGAAAGCCCGAAGGAGTCGAGATTCACGCGCTCGCCGAGCGTCAAGCGCAAGTTGCTCGAAACGCGGAAAGACGACTGTGGATCGCGAGGTTCCGCACTGACGAGGATTTCGTCTGCCGAGGTGAGCGTTGCGCCGGTCAGATCGGCGGGCACGATCCGTGCTTCCGGAATATGCACCGTGCCGGTCGCCGCAAGATCACGGCCTGCCACTTTGAAGCTGAGGTTGGGCGAGGCACTGATTCGTGCTTCAGGCACATCGATCATCAGCAAGTCTTCGCCGCGCAGCCGCAACTCTCCATAGGGCTGTCCGCCGCGCCATGTGAGCTCGGCGTTCGCGTCGATGCGTCCTTTGCCGGCGCGCGCCGAGGACTCGAGCACGAAGCCATTGTCGAGCAGCCGTGCCTCGGCACGAATATCGCGCAGAGCGAGATTGACCTGATAAAAGTCGAGTTCACCTTTCTCGAGACGCAGCACGCCGTTGACGAGCGGCGTGCCCAAGGTGCCGCCCACGATCAGATCCAGCGACAGCTCGCCCGAAGAGCGATCGATCTCCGGCACATAGAGATAGAGCAGCGCGAGAGCCGTGGAGTCGGCGCGCAGGCTTGCCGTCAAAGGCAGGTCACGCCAGTTGTCGAGATTGGTAGCACCACCCGTGACAGCGCGAGTCGCGCGCAACTCGCCTCGAGCGCGTCCGCGTTCGCCCGCCGCCACCTCGAGCTTGCCGTCGATACCCGTATCGTTCGATTCGAGCAGCAAAGATCCGGAACCGAGCGGGATCAGATCGCGTTTGCCGCCGGCTCGTTGCCAAAGGAGGGCGGCATCTGCGAAGTCGGCGCGGACGTTGCCGCGTGCGATGCCATCACTCACGGCGCGCAGATTGATTGCCGCATTCAGCGACCCTTGATACTCGGCTCGCGCGGCGGGTCGTGGCAGCAGGCTCGCGATCGGCAACTTGGAGACGGCGGCCTCGAGTGTCCAGTCCGCCCCTTCCCAAGCACCTGTGCCGCAAATCGTTGCGGTCGCCGTCAGTACGGAATCTTTGGTGCCGCGCAAACAGAATGAGTTCACGCGAATCGACTGCGTCGTCAGGCGCAGACCGAGAGGCTGTTCGAGCGTCAGACCAATGTTGTCGTCCAGACGCAGCGTCAAATTCGACCAGCGTTGCTGCCAGCCCTCGGTATCGAAACTGGCCTCACCCCGTATCGAAGCCGACAAATCTTTGCCCGTGATATCGACGACCAGCGAATGCGCACTGCTGCGACCGGCGATATCGAGCACCACGCGCTCTGCCTGTCGACCGATGGCGTTGACCTCTTCGGCTTCGATATGAGCTCGCGCCGTCGCGTCGGCGCCACCGCTCGGATCAAGATCGATATCCGCAACGAGGCGGCCAATGTCGACACCGCCGAGCGCGAGCTCGCTGCCTTTGGCTTCGAGGCGCACCAGCATGGCTGTCGGCGTGCCGCGCAAGGTGCCGTTTGCGCTGAGGCGGCCTTTGCCGCCTTCGGCGATCACGCCAAGATCCTGTGCGTCGATTTTGAAGTCGAAATCGTTGCGTTGTGGCGAGAGCGTGCCGTCGAGTGCAAGGCGCAGACCGCCTGCCGAGAGGTCGACTTTTCGCAGTTGCAGTTTGTCGCCCGCGATCGTCAGCCGCCCCGAGCCGCGAGCGGGCGTGCCACGCAGGCGTCCGCTCAAGCGCTGTACATCGACATCGATGACCCCGCGCGCACCGAAGCCTTGACCTTGGGCATCGAGTTGGAAGTCTATTTTTCCAGACAATCCAGCTCGCCATTGCGCAGGATCGATTCCGCGGACGGCGCCCTTGAGTTGCCAGCGTTCGGCGGGGCGCCAGGCGAACTCGCCTTTGAGATCGGCGACTCCGCCCAATGTGCGTGCGACGAGACGCGAGATGTCGAATTTGCCGGGGCCGAGGGTGCCAACGACATCGGCATCGAGCGGTGGCAGCGCCGCAATCTTTGTGGGGCCGCGCGCCGTGACGGCATATGAACCCAGCCCCTTGAACGTGAAGTCGCCGCGGTCGCTTGCGATCGAGGGCGTGGTGTCGGTCAAGGGCCAACGAAATCTTTGCCATCGACCTTGCAGATCGAGCTCGGGACCCGCGTCGGTGAAGGCAATGGTGCCTGCGGCATCGACCTCGGTTCCAGAGCCCGGATGACCGAGCCCGATCTGTTTGGCAGTGATGACGCCCAGCGAGTAGCGACCATCAAAGTTCACATCCAGAGGGCCGGCGGCGAGACCCGGTGGCAGCAAGCGACCTTTGGCGCGATAGCCGTCGCGATCGATGGTGAGCGCAAGCTCACCACCGATCAGGCCAAGTGCCGCCGCGCCGCCGAATTCCTGCAGATCGAGATTGCTGACTTTGGCGTCGGCGCGCACGCTCCATGGCGAGAGCAAGCGCATCTTGCCCTCGTCGATGCTGATATCGAAGGGTTCACGCAGTGTCGCATCGAAGCGCGCCTCCTCGAGATCGCCGTCGAACTCTGCCTTTGCCAGCCAGCTCGGCCCGCGCTTCGTCTGAAAGCGAGCCGTTGCACGACCCTCGAGACCCAGCGGCAGCGCCGCACTCAGCAGGCCATCGGCTTGCAGACGCAAATTACCGAGCTGCGTCGACAGTTCGCGAACCGAGAGCGTGGTGCTGCGCAACAAACCATCGAGTTTAGTGTCGCGAAACTCCACCGGGTTGCCCGTGAGGGGCTCGACCACGATCAAAGGCAGGGTCGCCGTGCGTGCTTCCACCGTCAGCAATTGCGGCAAAAAACGTGGCGGCTTGTCCGGCGGAGGACGATCGCGAAGCTGCTGTTCGATCTCGACGCGGCCAACTCGAAATTCCCGCGCCTCGACCGCTTGCCAAAGCAGGGGCAAGAGATCGATCCGAATACGGATGTCCTGAAGTTGGACATGAACGACATCATGCTCGATATCGATGGCACCGATATTCACGCCGCCCGCGAGACTGCCCTTCACGTCACGGATTGCAAGGCGCTCGATGGTGCCGAATCGCGATGGAATCTTTGCCAAGGCGAATCGCAAAGCCGACTCGGAATGCCCGAGCATCCAGAGCGCCATCAGCGGCAGCGCCAGAATCAGCAGCACACCAATGATGATGAGGGTGGTACGACGCTGCATGCGATCAGAGCTTCGGCGAGAAGTTGAGGTGCAGACGCGGGCCCGGCAGACGATCAAAGTTTTTGTCGAGCGCGCACCTTGGGTCGGGGGTGACGCTGCGACAGACCGGGTTGGTCATAGGTTGTGCGATGTCGATACCGAGCGTCACGATCGGCAAGCGGAGCCGCAGGCCGATACCCGCCGAGAACTGCAAGGGGTCGCCGAAATCATTGAAGGCGTTGCCTGCATCGATGAACGCGGCGATACCGAGGTTGCGCGGCAGATCGCGAATCACCTCGGCCGTCGCCGTAAACAAGTGGCGGCCACCGACCTTGGCGCTGCCCGCCTCGATCGGCGACAAATCATTGAAGCCGAAACCGCGCACGCTGCGATCACCGCCGGCAAAGAAACGCTCGGTACCCGGCAAGGCCGCAGCATCCGAAACCAGGGTGGCGCCCAACTGGCCACGCACGAACAAATGCCAGCTCGGGCCGAGGTCGAATACCCGTTCGGCTTCGAGGCGGAGCTGCAGATAGTTTTCTTCGGCACCGAGCGCTGAGGCCGAGCCGCGCAATTCAGCGTAGAGCGCGCGTGAAAACAGCGCTTCGCCCAGATAACCGCGGGGCACCGATGAATAACTGACGCCCGGGATCACGAGCGTGGCCGCATCTTCGAAACCCGGTCGATTGAGTGCCGCTTTCGTGATGGTGCGGACACGACTCAAGGACGCGAACATCACGCGCTGCCATTCGCCATCCACCTGCGTGATCGAGGGCTGAAAGCGGGTGGTGCGCGTATCGAGATCGCCAAGCTCATCGCGCGCATAACGAAACTCGAAGCCGAGCCTCTCGAGCGCTGGATCGCCGATCGGCATGATGTAGCGGGCCTCGACCGATTGCTCGAGCTGCGCGGCCTTGATTTCGGTGCGCAGCCGATGCCCACGGTCGTTGAGACGGCGGTTTTCCCAAGTCAAAGTACCGCGCATCTTGCTGTCGGTCGCATAACCGACACCCGTGGAATAACGATTGCGTCGATTGGGTTCGGTGCGGATGCTGATGGGGATGCTGCGTGCAGCGCGGTCAGGCTCGCCGGCAAGCACTTCGACCGTTGAAAAATATTGACTGTCATCCAGCGCAAACTGCGTGCGCAGCAGTTGTCGCGCATCGTAGGGCGCAGACTCTTCGTACCGCAGAAAGCGCCGCAGCAAATCATCTTCGAGTGAACGTTGTTCGATGACCGTCGTGCCGAAGGCGTAACGATCACCGGTTTCCATGGCCAGTCGAACCGTTGCCGAGCGCTTCGCCGGATCGATCAGCAGTTCACTGATCGTGAGCTGCGCATCGACATAACCGAGCGTCGAGGCAGTGCGTCGCAGATTATCTTTGAGGGTATCGTAGGCCGCGTGCTGCAGACGATCGCCTTTGCGCAGCGTCGCACTCGCGAGAATGTCGCGGAACGCCGGATCCTCTTTGCCTGTACCGCTCACGGCGACCTCGACGCTATCGAGTAGCACCGGCGGACCCGGCTCGATGCGCAGGCGCGCGCGCCATCGTTTCTCGCTGACTTTCTCGATCGATGAACTGACTGTCGCCTCGTAGTAACCGAAAGGTCGCAGAGCGTTCGCAGCCTCACGCTCGGCGCGCTCTTGCAGACGCTCCACCAGTGCCTGATCGAGATCGTCGCGATTGCGATATCGCTCAAGGCTCAGAAAGATGAGCACGTTGCGACGCAGCGCACCGTCGACGCCGCTGATTTCGAGGTCGATGTCCGCGCGTGCTGGCGCACCGACGGCGAGCACGCCGACGACACAGAGCAGCAACAAAGAACTTATGCGGTTCATGCGGAGCGGGTTTTCCCGGGCGCTGGACAACCGCCCGATTCTACTCGCTCAAACCCATTCGTCGGCGCGCAGGCGCCAGTTCGCCTTTTCGGTCGGCTGACCCGACATGTCAAAACTGCGCTCCTCGATTTCCACGGTCCCGTCGTGGCCGAGCAGCAGTAGCGTGGAGCAGCGCGTGCCGTAGTCACCGTGCTGCACAAAGGCGGCCGAAAGCCGCAGTTCCCACTCTGGGCTCAGACCTGTTTGCGGCAGATCGGTCGGACGTGCGCACTCGCGGTCGTCGAGGGCGGCCCACAGTGGCGACGTGTCGGCCGCTTCGCTGGAGGTGGATTCTGCGGCCAACCAGCTTTCGAGCGCTGCGCGCAGTCGTCGAACTTTTGGCCAAGGCGTGTCGAGCACATGGTTGCTTACCACATGCACGCCGGGCTGCAGACGCCGTGCAAAGGGCTCTGCGCGATTGGTCGCGTACCAGAGGTCTTGCTCGTCCGCGAGTAACAGATTGAAACCAGCATAGCCCGGCGAGTCGTCGGCCAGCTGCTCCAGGTATAAGGCAGCGCCATGCTGCGCACCGAGAAAATCGCTGACCAATCGACCGCGCGTCGGTGCGTTGCGACGCGGTCGCGCGAGTTCACGGTAATTGGTGACCAGCCCCATGCGGCGCCGGCGGTCGATTCCGAACCAGGTGCCGCCTGCCTGCAGATCGCGGCCGGCGAGGATGTCGGTGCGCTCTTGCCACGGTCCGAGCGCCGCGCTCTCCCGGGCATGAAATTCGTCGCGATTGGCGATCACGATGGCGCGGTAGCGCGGATGTGCGTTCCAGGCAATGGCAGCTAGGCACATCGTGAAGACCTGTGTAAAAGCCCCAAGCCGCCGCGGCTCAGCGGCTCACCGCGCCGGTCCAGCTGCGCGTCGATACGCTGCGCAGCGGCGTGGGCCAATCGGCGTCAAACCAGTTTTCGATCAATCGATGCGAGATGGAAGTCGGTGGCGGCAGGACGACGGCACCCGCGGCAATCTCGGCTCGTGTGAACCATCGCGAGTCTTCGAGTTCGCTGCTGCCGCTGGCCACCGAGCCCGGTTTCGCAATGGCCATGAACCCGAGCATCAAAGATGACGGGAACGGCCAAGGTTGCGAGGAGTGATAGTCGCTCGCGGTGATACTCACCCCAGTTTCTTCGAGGACTTCGCGGGCAACCGCATCTTCGAGACTCTCGCCAGGCTCGACGAAGCCCGCGATCGTGGAATAGCGACCCTTTGGCCAACTTGCCTGACGCCCGAGCAGCGCACGTTCGCCATCGCTGACGAGCACGATAATCGCCGGATCAATGCGCGGAAAAAATTCGGTGGCGCAGTCGGCGTTGCGGCACTGCATTACGTGGCCCGCCCGCAGCGGACGCGTGGGGGTACCGCAGACTCCGCAGTGGCGATGCCGCTGCTGCCAGTAGCTGAGCGCGCGCGCATAGGCGAGCAGGCCCGCTTCTTCGCTGCCCAAAGTCGGTGCCAACGGCCGCAAGTCTTCGAAGCGAATCGGGGAAGACGCCGTATCGACGTCGTCGCCGATCTGCACCATCACGCAGCGCCGTTCGCGGAACCAGCCGAGCAGCACCAGTGATTCGTCGGGTGTGACGCGCGCCAGAGCATGTTGATGATCGATGAAGGCCGCCATCGGTGGATCACCCGACACACCGAGCGCGGTGCCGCGAATCGGCAGGAACAAAGTGCTGGCATCGGCTCGCGCCGCCTGCAGCCAGCCCGGATCCTCGCGCAACTCGGCGCGACGATCCAAATAAGGACCGGCGAGGAAGTTGGCAGCTGAGCGTTCGGAGGATGGCGGCATCGGCATCGGCATTGGCCCGTACCCGCTCGGCGATTGTTGCGACCACCCGGGTCGGGTGGGCGTCATCGTCAGGCTTTTGGGGCGACCGAAAGTTTAGCAGTGTCGCTCGCTGGCTCGGCCGTTAGCCTTTGGCTGCGACCGGGAGTTGGTGTTTTCTCCGGCATGACCGTGTCGCACACCCGGCAGAGCGGGTCGCGCAGCGTGATGGCCTCGACGATATTGAGCGCCTCGCAGGCGGGACAAAAACGCAGGCGGATTTCGTCGCCCGCCGTCAGTGCTTTGGCGAGAAAAGCCGCGTGTTCGAAATCGATGCGTGGCCGTGGCACGACTCTGCGATAAGCCTCGTACGCATCGCACAGCAGACGGCCCCGCGAGATGGTCGGAATTTTGCGGATAGAGGCCGGGTTCGGCTGGTCGGGAATGGCGCCGAACAGCAGCAGGATGGAGGCGAGCGCGTGCGCCTCGGCGCCCATGACGCCCGATCGCAGGAAGTAATTGACCTGCTCGGGTGATTTGCCGCGATGGCGCCGCAGGCCAGCGCCCGGCTTGATGTACGAGCGAAAGAGCTTGCGGACGCGATCATCGCTAAGCCCCGTCCAATAGCGGATGGTCTGGGTGCGCGCCTCGTGACGCAGCAGTCGCAGCGCAAGTTCGAGGCGCAGGCGGTCACGCTTGTAACGGTCGTCGGTCAGGTGCATAGCCCCGTCTCCTGCTGGGTATCGATAAAAAACCGCTATTTCGGGGGAAAATATCCCAAAACAAACGCTGCGTTCCAAGCCGTCATGGGGGACCATTTCCATCGAAAAAACGGAGGAATGCATGGTCAACGAAAGAAAGCTCACGGGTCCCGAGGCCGCCGTCCTCGTCACTACCGAAACTGACTTCGCTCGCAGTGTCGATCGCGAGATCATCCGCCAAGTCGGCGGCATGAACCTGCGCGGGCTGCGCATCCTGCGTGACGCTCTCGCGGCGTCCCGCATCGTGTTGCCTCAGGCGGCAGCGGCCCTCAAGGCCGAATGGTTGGCCATCGAAGACGCCGCACTCGCCTCGGTTGCCGATTGCCCCTACCTGCTCTTCAATCTCTCGACTGACACCGCCTTCGCCTTGTGGCGGCGCGCACAGTCAGGCGTCGCCTTGCCGCGTTTGCCTCCAGGCCTTTGTGAGGGTCAGGCAGGTCAAGGCTTTGCGCGCATCGTTTGTTACTTCGCCTGGCAGACCGCGCAGTCACGCCCCGCCGCAGCCTCGCTGCTGCTCGGGCTGTCACCCGCCGGCTGCGAAGCCTTGCGCGCACTCGAACTGCCGCAGATCGACGAACTCGCCGAAACCGCCGGCCCCTGCGTCAGCCTGCGTTGGGGCGATGACACGGCGTTCTGGCAGCGCCGTCTCACGGCGGCACGCACGCGCGACCGCAACGGACTCTGGGAGACCACGCTCGCGGGTGTGCAGCGCCTCGCTGCCGTTTCGCGCAGCAGCTGACCGCCGCTCTGCAGTCATCGGCCGTGTTATCTTCTTTGGCCTGATGGAAGCACTCGCGGTCCGCGGTCTCGTCAAGAGATACCGCAATGGTGTCGAAGCCCTAAAGGGCGTCGATCTGAGCGTCGCCGAAGGCGACTTCTTCGCGCTGCTTGGCCCGAATGGGGCAGGCAAAAGCACCATGATTGGCATCTGCACCTCGCTCGTCACCAAAACAGCGGGTAGCGTGCGGGTGTTCGGTCACGACCTCGACACCGATCTCGAAGCCGCCAAGGCCTGCATCGGCGTCGTGCCACAAGAACTCAACCTCAACCAGTTCGAAACTCCCGAGACCATTGTCGTCAATCAGGCGGGTTTTTACGGGATCCCGCGGCGCCTCGCGCGTGAGCGCGCTGAAAAATATCTGACCAAGCTTTCGCTCTGGGATAAGCGCAACAAGATGGCGCGTACTTTGTCCGGGGGCATGAAGCGGCGACTCATGATCGCGCGGGCGCTGGTGCATGAACCTCGGCTGCTCATCCTCGATGAGCCCACCGCGGGCGTCGACATCGAGATCCGCCGCTCGATGTGGGATTTTCTGCGCGAACTCAATGCCGCAGGCACCACCATCATCCTGACCACGCACTATCTCGAAGAAGCGGAGACGCTTTGTCGCAATATCGCCATCATCGATCGCGGTCGCATTGCCGAAGCCGATCGCATGGATCGCCTGCTGCTGACGCTGCACACTGAGTCCTTCATGCTCAGTCTGCGCGACCCGGTGGCAAGTGCGCCCAAGGCCGAAGGCTATGATATCCGGCTGGTTGATCCGCAGACGCTTGAGGTCGAGGTCAGCAAAGATCGTGATCTCAATGATCTTTTCACTCGTCTTTCGGCCGATGGGGTGCACGTGGTCACCCTGCGCAACAAGGTCAACCGGCTCGAAGAAATCTTCATGCGTTTGGTCGACAAGTCGGGAGCAGCGGCATGAGTGCGGGTTTTGCCAGTGTTCGCTGGATCGGCTTTCAGACCATCGTGCTGCGCGAGATGGGGCGCATTCTGCGCATCTGGGGTCAGACCATCGTGCCTTCGGCGGTGACCGCTGCGCTTTATTTCGTGATCTTCGGCAGTCTGATCGGCCGGCGCATCGGGCAAATGGATGGCGTCGATTACATGCAGTACATCGCGCCCGGTCTCATCATGATGGCGGTCATCACCAACGCCTACGCCAATGTGTCCTCGTCTTTCTTCGGTGCCAAGTTCCAGCGCTTTCTCGAAGAAATCTCGGTATCGCCGCAACCCAACTGGGTGGTCATCGCGGGTTATGTCGGCGGTGGCGTGTTGCGCGGCCTCTTGGTCGGGCTTGCCGTCACGGTCATTTCTTTGATATTCACGCATCTGCCGGTTCATCATCTGCTCGTGACGCTGGTGGCGGTGCTGTTGACGGCCGTGGTCTTTTCTTTGGCGGGGTTCATCAATGGCGTGTTCGCCAAAAATTTTGATCAGGTGAACTGGATTCCCACTTTCATCCTTACGCCGCTCACCTATTTCGGCGGCGTGTTCTACTCCATCAATCTGCTGCCGGAGTGGGCGCGCACCTTGTCTTTTGCCAATCCGGTGCTGCACATGGTCAACGCTTTCCGTTACGGGTTCCTCGGTCGCTCCGATGTCCATGTCGGCTTGGCGTTCGGCATCATGACCTTGGCGGCGCTGGCGCTGTTCGGCGTTGCGCTTTGGCTCATGGAGCGTGGCACCGGTCTGCGCGACTGATGTCGGCAGACTCCCGCTCGTTTGCTCACCCCTATGCACGCGCAATTCCATCCGCCGCGATGGCTGAGCGGAGCTCACGTACAGTCGATTCTGCCTAGCCTGCCGCTGCGCAGATTTTGGGTTGAGCGCCGAGCTCGTCCATTGCTTGCAGCAAGTCGCGAGCTGCTGCTCGATTGCGGCGAGGGTGTTCGATTGCAGGGATTTTTCTCTGCGGCGCCGCCGACACTGAGCGTTGCCAGCAAAACTCTCGCGGTACTGCTGCACGGTTGGGAAGGCAGTGCGCGCTCGCTCTACGTGCTCTCGCTGGCGCAGACGCTGCACGAGCATGGCTATGACGTGGTCAGACTCAATCTGCGCGATCACGGCGACACCCACCACCTCAATCGCGAGTTGTTTCATTCCTGTCGACTGCCTGAGGTGGTGGGGGCGATAAAGCGACTGCAGTTTTTGTTCCCGTCGCAGCGGCTTGTGCTCGCCGGTTTTTCGCTGGGCGGCAACTTCATGCTGCGTGCAGCCGCAGAGGCTGCACGCGCAGATTTGCGCATCGATCATGCTTTTGGTGTGTCGCCCGTGCTCGATCCGGCTACTTGTCTCGATGCACTCGAGACCGGGTGGTCGCTCTACCACGATTATTTCGTGCGCAAGTGGCTGCGATCGCTACGATTGAAGCAACAGGCATGGCCCGGTACTTTCGAGTTCGGTGAATCATTGAAGTCGGGTGATCTGCGCGCGATGACCCGCGAGCTCGTGTTGCAGCACTCGGGCTACGCCACGGTCGAAGAATACTTTCGAGGCTATGCCATCACCGAGGATCGGCTCGCCGGTCTTGGTGTGCCTGCCACCGTGATTACGGCCTTGGACGACCCGATCATCCCGGCCAAGGACCTCGCTCGACTGGCGCGACCACCGACCCTGCGCGTGATTGCCACGCCCACCGGCGGGCATTGCGGGTTTTTCGATTCATTCAATGGCCCGGGTTGGGCAGATCGATTCATCCTGCGCGAGCTGGGAGCCACACCGAGGTCCGCTTGACCTAGAATCGAGCGATGCATCGACCTATTCGCATGCTTGTCGCCTTGCTGCTGACGCTGGTGCTCGCCGGTTGTGGCGAGCTGCAGGACTGGCGCAGTACTCAGCGAGCCGACACGCTCGACGCCTACGAGGCCTTCGTCGAGCAGTATCCACAGAGTCAGTATGTGCCGGTGGCGCAGCGGCGCCTCGCTGATCTCGTCGAACAGCGCGATTGGTTGATCGCTACCGAGTCCGACACGGCCGAAGGCTACCGCGCGTTCATCAACAATCATCCGAAGGGGCGCTGGACGAGGGAGGCGCGTGTGCGCCTGCAGAATTTTTTGTCCACGCCCGGCGTGCTGGGCCCGGCGGCGATCGAACCGGTTGAGTCCGCAGAGCCGCCCGCCATGCTGCCGAGCGAACCTGCGCCGATCGAGAGCGCGAGCCCTGCCGAGCCCGCGGTCAACGTGGAACCGGCACCCGTCACCCACCGCATTCAACTCGGGGCGTATTCCAGTCGTGACAAGGCGCTCGATGCTTGGCGAGAAGCTCGCGCCCGACATGTCGAGCTGCAAGGCTTGGTGTCGCAGGCCGTGCTCGGATCAAACGGCAAGGTCGAGATTTATCGACTGCAAGCGAGTGTCGCGAGCGAAGAGCGCGCGCGCGAGATCTGCCAAGCACTCGTTGCCGCGCGTCAGGGCTGTGTATACGTGCCTCCGGGGCGCTGATTTTCAGTTGCGCAGCGCATCATCGAGCACCAGCGCATGTACGAAAATTTCTTTGGTCTGACCGAGCCGCCGTTTTCGATCACGCCGGATCCGCGTTATCTCTATCCGAGCGCGCGGCATACCGAAGCACTCGGTCATCTTTTCTATGGTGTGAGCGCTGCGGGCGGTTTCATTCAACTCACCGGCGAGGTGGGTACGGGCAAGACCACCGTGGTTCGCTCGCTGCTCGCCCGCGAGCCTGCTGATGTCGATATCGCGCTCATTCTCAATCCCAGGCTGACCGTCGCCGAGTTTCTGCAGACCATCTGCGAGGAATTGCGTGTGGTCGTGCCTGCCGATGGTCGCGATAGCGTCAAAACTTTGATTGATGCTTTGACTGCGCGCTTGCTCGAGGCGCATGCCGCCGGACGGCGAGTGGCGGTACTCATCGACGAGGCGCATCTTCTCGAACGTGATGTGCTTGAACAGGTTCGGTTGCTGACCAACATCGAGACCGCGACTCGCAAGCTGTTGCAGGTGATCCTCATCGGTCAGCCTGAACTGCGTGATCTGCTCGCCCGCGAAGACATGCGTCAGGTTGCGCAGCGGATAACCGGCAGGCTGCATCTCGACCCTCTGTCGGCCGAGGAGACCGCTGCCTATGTTCGTCACCGCCTGCGCGTCGCTGGCGCCACACAGGAAATCTTCACGCCGGCTGCCTTGCGTGAATTGCATCGTCAGGGTCGAGGACTGCCGCGCCTCGTCAATGTCATCGCAGACCGTGCGATGCTCGCGGCATTCGCCCGTGACCGTCACGAGATCAAACCTGCGATCGTGCGTGCAGCCGCAGCAGAGGTTTCTGGTGTCGAGCCACGCTCGAGGGTGTGGATTTGGCTGGCAATGCTGGCGACCTTGCTGGCGATCGGCGGCGCTGCGGCCGTGTGGCTACGCTGAGGCATTTTGCTGCGCTGCAGTACAAACAAAACAAGAGACCAATCCATGCTGAGATCTTCGAATACCCGCTTGGCAGCCGCATCTGCGTCGTTTTTCATTGCAATGTGGCTTGCCCTCGGTAGTGCACTTGCCGCACCTGAGGCGAACGAGGGCGATTGGCTTGCATTTGGACGCGACCCGGGCGGTAGCCAGCACTCACCGCTTGCGCAAATCGACGCAAAAAATGTCCGGAAGTTGCGTCGTGTATGGACTCATCGCAGCGGCGATTTCATTGATGCACCCTCGCCAAAGGGTTCCATCTTGCAGGCGACGCCATTGCATGTGAACGGCACGCTTTATTTCTGCACGCCGTTCAATCGTGTTTTTGCCCTCGAAGCGGAAACGGGGCGCGAACGCTGGGTCTTCGATCCGCATCGTGCTGATCCGAAAACGGGTCGTGAGGCCTTGAGCCCACCACGGACCATGGCGAGTCGATGTCGAGGCGTTGCCTATTGGGAGAGCGCCTCATCGAAATCCGCAGCCAATACACCGTGCCAGCGCCGCATCTTCAAGAACGGCGAGAACTCGCGTCTCTACGCTCTCGACGCCGACACTGGCGCGCTCTGCGCCGATTTCGGTGCTGCAAAGGCTCATCCGGGCTGGGCGTCGCATGCCGACTACGAAAATCACGGTGAAGGCATCATGGCCTCGTCGACCTCTCCGCCCGCTGTGCTCGGAGACATCGTGATCGCCGCCATGGCGGTGAACGATGGCATCGCCAACGCCAAGGACGGCATCGTTCGCGCCTTTGATGTACGCACTGGTGAGTTGCGCTGGGAGTTCAATCCGATTCCCCCCGAGTTTCGTGAGCAGAGCGGCGCGGCGAACGTGTGGTCGACGATCAGCGTCGATGTGGCCAATAACCTCGTTTTTCTCCCGACCACGAGCCCATCGACCGACTACTACGGCGGTGGTCGTCGTTTCGAGATGCCGTTGGCGAATGCCATCGTCGCGCTCGATGGCACGACGGGCAACGTCGTTTGGTCGCGGCAGGTGGTCCGCCATGATTTGTTCGACTATGACCTTGTCGGTCATCCGCTACTTGTCGACATCCGTCGCGATGGCCGCACCGTGCAGGCCGCGTTGCTGCAGACAAAGATGGGTTGGCTTTACGGGTTTGACCGTCGAACGGGCGAGCCGCTTTGGCCCATCGTTGATCGGGAAGTGCCTGCGAGCGATGTGCCGGGTGAGGCGGCCGCAGCGACCCAGCCGGTCCCGGAGGGTATGGCGCCCTTTGCCAGACAAACTTTGAAGCGCGAAGATTTGTTCGGCATCACGCCTATCGATGCCTACGCCTGCAGGCGTCGTTTCGACGAGGAGCCTTCTGACGGCATGTACACACCCCCCTCCGTTCGCGGCTCGCTTCATTTTCCGTCAGCCTTGGGCGGCGGAAATTGGGGTGGTGCCGCTTATGATCCGGCGACCAATTCTCTGATCATCAAGGCGGAAAATCTGGCGACGGTGCTGCGGGTCATTCCGAAGAAAGATTCCACAGAAGATCAGCAGCCGCCCAAAGATTATTTGACCCGGCCTTTGGTTGGCACGCCCTATCGGATCGAAGGCGAACTCTTCAATTCACCACTCGGTGTGCCGTGTACGCCCCCGCCCTGGGGAACCTTGATGGCACTCGATCTCGGTACCGGCCAACCGCGCTGGCAAATACCACTGGGTCAGATCCGCCGCGCAGGGGTGACTGTTCCCAAAGGGGCAGGCTGGGGCTCGCCGAACGTGGCCGGACCGATCACTACCGCGGGCGGGCTTGTTTTCATTGGCGCCACGATGGACTCGAAGCTGCGTGCGCTCGATACCCGCACCGGCAAAGAATTGTGGTCGGCTGATCTGCCTGTTCCCGGCATGGCTGTACCGATGACTTACTCGGTCAAGGGCAAGCAATATGTGGTCATCGCTGCGGGTGGCAATGCCCAAGTGGGTACAGCCATCGGCGATTATTTGATCGCCTACGCCTTGCCAGACTGAGCAAGCGTTCGGGTCAGCAGGGCGAAGATGCCGTCGCCATTCGAGCGCACCGCCCAGTACACGTTCTGCACGCGGTCCGCGCGAGGGCGAAACTCGACGGCCGTATGGCCTGCAGTCAGCGCTGCTTCGGTTTCGACCTCGATGTGGCAGCGCCGAAATTCGAATAGCGACGGATCGATCAGCCAAGCGATCGGGCAGGGATCATGCAGGGGTGAGCCTTGCTCGCGAGGTCCATTGGCAGGCAGCGCATTCGAGAACTCGAGCAGAGTGAACGCGGCATGGGCGGCAGCGGTACCGATTGCGGCCACTGCTGCTGTTCGTGGGGGTGTGGCTCGAACCTGGTGGGTGGCGTCCAGACCGAAAGCGTAGACGGGCGGTCCGGCGTTGAATACCACCTGCGCTGCGTGCGGATCAGCGTAGATATTGTATTCGGCCGAGGCGGTGATATTGCCGCCCTCGCTGCGCGCGCCGCCCATGATCGCGAACTCGCGCACACCGCGCAGAATGTCGGGACGCCGTTGTATTGCGGTGGCGACATTGGTCATCGGCCCGGTGATCACCAAAGAAATCGACGCGGCAGGCGCGGTCGTCAGTTCGCGGATCAGAAAATCGACGGCATGCAGTGGCTCTGGGCCCTTGCGCGGCGTTGGTGTTGGCAAATCGCCGAGACCCGACTCGCCATGAAAATGACCGGCCTCTACAGGCTGACGGCGCAGGGGCTGTCCGCATCCGGCAAACACGGGCACCTCTTCGCGCGCGGCGATTTCACGGATCAGGCAAGCATTGCGGGCGGTCTGGGCTGCGCCGACGTTGCCGGCCACGGTCGTGACGCCGCGCAAGTCGAGTGCATCGCGGGCTGCGAACGCAAGCAGCAGAGCAACGCCATCGTCGACCCCGGGGTCACAGTCGATGATGACCGGTGATGCGTCCATCTAGGTCGGCAGCGCGTCCCAGTAGGCCTCGATGCGTTTGCGCATGGCGGCGTCGGGTAGACGCCCTTGAGCAGCTCCAAGATTGTCTTCGAGGTTGGTCACTTTGGTCATGCCCGGGATCGCGCAGGTGATTGTCGGGTGCGAGACGACATATTTCAAAAAGACCTGACCCCAGCTGCGCGCATCGAATTCGGCAGCCCAGTCAGGCAATTGTTGATCGCGTACGCGACCGAACAAATTGCCGGCGCGTCGACCACCAAAGGGCAGATTCACCAACACCGCAATGCCTTTCTCGGCGGCGAGCGGCAGCACCTCGTCTGCAGCGCTGCGATTTCCCAGCGAGTAATCGACCTGAATGAAGTCCAGTTTCTGCGTGCGCATGAGGCGCAGCATCTCCGGATACTGCGAGTCCTGCGAGGTGGTGATTCCCACATAGCGGATCCGCTTCGCCGCCACCCACTCAGCCATCAGCGGCAGCAAAACCTCGGCACCGATCAAGTTGTGCACCTGCATCAGTTCAATGAAATCGGTGCGTAGTCGACGCATCGATTCGTCGATGCTGGCAATGCCTTCTTCGCGAGTGCCGCCACGCGCCGTGACTTTGGTGGCGATGAAGGCCCGCGGTCGATTGCCGATTTCGGCAAGCAGTTCGCCGATCACGCGCTCGGACTCGCGATAGAGAGGCGCGGTGTCGATGACACTGAGTCCCGCCGCCGTGAACCGTTCGAGCACTGCGCGACGGGCTGCGCGCTCCTCCGGCGTGGTCGGGCTGTAATTGTTGGTGCCCACGCCAATGACGGGGATTTTCTCGCCGCTCGAGGGAATGGCTTTGCGCAGCAGTCCCGCTGCGAGCGTCGGTGCGCCGGTCGCAGCAAAACTTGCGACGGCGCCGCTCGCCAAGCCGAGCAGCAAAGCGGTGCGACGATCGATCGGTCCATTGATGATACGAGTGCTCAAAAGTGATCTCCGGTGAGGTCTCAGACTGGCACCATCAGATGCGGCAGAGGGGGCGCCAATTCCGACGAGGCTGCACGCAGCAGCATCCATGCAAGACAAAGATTGGACGATATCGCGGGAATCGGCAACTCGCGGCGAGCGCTGCGCAGTGCGCGCAAGGTCGGCATCCCGGTGCCACTCAGCACCAGCGCTTCGGCGCTTCCCTGTGCGAGTTTGCGCAATGCGCCGAGTGCGTCATCGCTGGTCATTTCATAGATGTCATGGGTATCGGTGAGCGCCGGATCGACTCGCAGCCGCGCGACGATTTGGATGCCCGAATTTTCCCAGTACTGGTAGCCCGCGTCTGCCAAGCCCTCGGGGTAGGGTGAGACCAGAGCGATGCGCTGTACGCCCATCACCTTGAGCGCACCTCGAATGGCCTGTGCGGCGGTGATGACGGGAATGCCGCGTATTTTCGCCGCCGTCGCCGTGAGTTCATCCTCCAGAGCCGGGCCTGCGCGATAGCTCGAGCCCGTGCAACCGAAGCCAAAGGCGGCCAAGCGCATCGAACCGAAGCTCGCGATGGCGTCGGGGATATGCCGAATGTAGTGGTCGAGTCGTGTCTCGACGTCCGGCGCCGGATGCACGAGACGGGTTGCATATACGGCGACACCCTCCGGCAGGAGGGCGCGCAGTTCCGGTTCAACGGTCGGATTGGCCTGCGGCGTCGCTACACCCACGCGGGCGAGGGCGCCGTAGTCCGCGCTCATTCGCAGAGGCTTTCGAGGTACCCCTGAGCCACGGGCGACAGCCGCTTCATGGCGAGGGCGCGAGCCTTCGGCGCATCGACGAGATGCTCGAGGGGGCCGGAAACCAGCATGCGCAGGACCTGCGGGTCTTTGCGGGACACGGCAGCCATTTTGTTGAGTACGGTGAAACCGCGATAAATCTTGGCGCGCGGTGCGCGGCGGTTTTCGATGGAGCGAGCGAGATATTGGCCGAAGCGGGAGTACAGAAAGTAGTCGTCGTCACCGACGTCGAAACGGGCTTCGGCAAAGAAGTCCGGGAAATTCTTTTCTAGATACTGGTTGACCTTGAGAAGACGGGGTCCAGGGTCGTTGTCTTGCGACGCTGAGATCTTCATTACTTCTTGTCCACCTCCACCGGGTCCAGACAGCCATCTCTGGACGTCACGAGCGGCACCACACCTCGCAACGCGCGCGAAAATTAAGACACGCGGACCGCGAGTGCAATACCTTTGGAAAAATTTTTTCCGGAGTACCTGCTGATGACAGACGACCCACCATTCGCGCTCGCGAGTTTTCGCGCTCCGCTGCGTGCCTTGGTGTTCGGGGCGAGTGGCGGGATCGGTGCCGCTTTCGTTGATCTGCTCGCTCAGCAGCCGAGTGTCGCCGCGGTGTATGCCGCCTCACGAACCGCTTCTCCGCCGTGGAATTTCTCGCTCGAGGACGAGGGCTCGATTGCGGCCGTTGCCGCGACGGCAGCAGCAGACGGCCCGCTCGATCTCGTGATTGTTGCCACGGGCATGTTGCACGCGGCGAACCTGCAGCCCGAAAAAACCTGGCGCAGCCTCGATGCTGCCGCGCTTGCTCGGGCCTTCGCGGTGAATGCGACGGGACCCGCGCTGATAGCCAAGCACACGCTCGGCTTGCTGCGCCGCGATGCGAAGTCGGTGTTCGCCTGTTTGTCGGCCCGAGTCGGTTCGATCGAGGACAATCGTCTCGGCGGCTGGCATGCGTATCGCGCCTCCAAGGCCGCGCTCAACATGCTGGTACGCAGCTGCGCCGTGGAGCTGCGCCAGCGCAACCCCGGCGCGCTGTGCGTGGCGCTGCACCCGGGCACGGTCGACACACGACTTTCCAAGCCGTTTCAGAGTGGCGTCGACCCTGAAAAACTCTTCACGCCGCGGCGTTCGGCGAGTGCGCTGCTCGGCGTGCTCGACCGCTTGACCCCCGCCGACAGCGGCCGACTCTGGGCCTGGGACGGGCAGCTCATTCCGTTCTAGACCATCCAGCCGTTCCAGGCCATCCAGTCCCAGACCCGTATCGGCCAAATGAGGCCGGTGGTAGGCTCGGAGCCTGCTGGATAGCTCGGCGATTTGGGATGGACCCCGACGATGAGCGCTACTGCGACCAATTCAGGCTCGACCGACTCCGGTTCTGCTCGCCCCTTGGATGGCGTTCGCGTCATTGATGTCGGCAATTTTTTGGCCGGGCCTTATGCAGGCACGATCATGGCCGAGTTCGGGGCCGAGGTCATCAAGATCGAACACCCGCAAGGCGGCGATCCCATGCGCCGCTTCGGCACCACAACGGCGCGCCCCGACGCCACGCTCAAATGGCTGAGCGAGAGTCGCAACAAAAAATCGGTCACCTGTGATCTGCGCCAGCCCGAGGGCGTCGCGCTGTTGCTCAAGCTCGTCGCCAAGTCCGACATCTTGATCGAGAACTTTCGACCGGAGGCCATGGAAAGCTGGGGCCTTGGTTGGGATGTACTGCGTGCCGCCAATCCGCGCCTTGTCATGTTGCGCGTTACGGGTTACGGGCAAACGGGTCCTTATCGCCGACGTGCCGGCTTCGCGCACATTGCGCAGGCGTTCGGTGGACTCAATTATCTCGCCGGTTTCCCGGGCGAGACGCCGGTGTTGCCGGGCACCGTGCCTTTGGGCGATTACGTGGCGAGTCTGTTTGGTGCCATCGGCACCCTGATCGCGTTGCGTCACGCTGAGCAGACGGGCCGTGGCCAGATCGTCGACGTCGGTATCTACGAGGCGATTTTTCGTATCCTCGAAGAAATCGCCGCAGCCTATGGTCTGCATGGCGTGGTGCGTGAACGCGAAGGGTCCGGCAGTTTCGTGGCCTGTCCGCACGGACATTTCCGTACTCGTGACGATCGGTGGATTGCAATCGCGTGCACCACCGACAAGATGTTCGAGCGTCTGGCAGCGGCGATGGAGCGGCCCGAGCTCGCCTCCGCAGAACTTTACGGTGATCAACGCAAGCGCCTTGCCGCGCGCGAGACCGTCGACGCCATCGTCATCGATTGGGTTGCCTCGCTCGATCGAAAGGAGATCCTCGATAGATGCCTTGCGATGGAAGTCCCCGCCGGCAAGGTCAACTCGATCGCCGATATCTTTGAAGACGAGCATTTCTTGGCGCGCAGTAATCTCTCGGTCCTGCAGGCCGAGGGTCTTGGCGAGGTGGTTGTGCCCGGCGTCGTACCACGGCTGTCGAAGACCCCGGGGCGCATCACTCATCTGGGCCCCACGCTCGGTGATGCCACGGTTACCGTGCTCACTGAACTTTTGAAGCTCAACGCTGCAGAGATTGCCGCGCTGCGCGAGCAGCGGATCATCTGAGGGGAGTCGCGCCAGCCCATGACCGCGTCAGCAAACAATACGCATGATGAGCGCTTGCCCCTCAAAGGCATTCGCGTGATTGATATCGCCACCGTCATCGCAGCGCCCTATTGCGCAACCTTGCTTGGCGAGTTCGGCGCCGATGTACTGAAGTTGGAGCATCCGGACGGTGGCGATGCCTTGCGACGGTTCGGTACGCCCTCGAAGCGCGGCGACACTCTGACCTGGCTCAGCGAATCGCGTAACAAGCGCTCGATGACCATCGACTTGCGTACCCCTGAGGGTGCTGAAGTATTCAAGTCGATGATCGCCAGGACCGATGTGCTCTGCGAGAACTTTCGCACGGGCACACTCGAGCGTTGGAATCTCGGCTGGGATGTTCTGCGCCAGGTCAATCCGCGCCTTGTCATGTTGCGCGTGACAGGCTTCGGGCAAACGGGACCCTACAAAGATCGGCCCGGGTTCGCTCGTGTCGCGCATGCGATGGGCGGCATCGCTTATCTTGCCGGTATGCCCAAGGGCACGCCGGTGACGCCGGGTTCGACCACCCTCGGCGATTACATGACGGGACTCTATGGCTGTTTCGGGGTGCTGATGGCGCTGCGCCATCGCGATCTCACAGGCGAGGGCCAATTCATTGATGCAGCGCTTTATGAATCGATTTTTCGCTGTACCGAAGAGCTGGCGCCGGCCTATGGCATGTTCGGTACGGTCCGTGAACGGCAGGGCTCGTCGCACAACGATTTCGCGGTACCGCACGGCCATTTCTCGACGCGCGATGGCAAGTGGGTGGCGATATCGTGTGCCACCGACATGCTGTTCGCGCGCCTTGCGCAGGCGATGAGCCGACCCGATCTCGCAGCCCCACACACTTACGGCGAGCAGGAGCAACGACTTGCACACCGTCACGATGTCAATGAAATAGTTCGTGATTGGTGCGGCTCGCTGACCCGCGAAGAGGTGCTGCAGCGTTGCTACGCCACCGACACACCAGCCGGTCCGCTCAACAATATTGCCGATATCTTTGGTGATCGGCAATTTCATGCGCGACGCAATATGGTCGCGATCGATGCGCCCGACACCGGGGAGCAAATCATCGTCCCCACGCCGGTGCCGCGCTTGTCCGAGACGCCCGGCAGCATTCGATCACTGGGACCGAAGCTCGGCGAACACACCGAAGAGATCTTGCGCGAATTGCTTGGCATGAGCGATGCCGAGATTGCCGAGTTGCGCGTTCGCAAGGCGATTTAAAGCGCCTGATCAGAGGGGCACAAGATGGCGGGGATTCTGAGTGGGTTACGTGTGATCGAGGGTTCGGCATTTGTTGCCGCGCCACTCGGTGGCATGACCCTCGCGCAACTTGGCGCGGATGTCATTCGGTTCGATCCGATCGGGGGTGGACTCGATCGCCATCGTTGGCCGGTGACGGCGTCCGGACAATCGCTGTTTTGGACCGGCATGAACAAAGGAAAACGGTCCATCGCTGTAGATCTGCGCAACCCACGCGGGCAGGAACTGCTGACCCGGCTCATTGCAGCACCCGGTGCGGATGCAGGTGTTTTCAGTACGAACTTTCCGGCCCGAGGCTGGCTGGCGTACGAGTCGCTGAGCAAGACCCGCGCCGATCTCGTGATGGTGAACCTGCTCGGTCGGCGCGATGGCGGCTCGGAAGTGGATTACACCGTGAACCCGCAACTCGGATTTCCGCTGCTCACGGGAGCGCCTGATGGCGAGCCGGTCAATCACGTATTTCCAGCCTGGGATGCGATCGCCGGCAACATGATCGCCACGGCAATTCTCGCTGCACTGCGCCATCGCGACCGCAGTGGTGAAGGGCAGCTCGTCACCCTGGCGCTGAAAGATGTGGGACTCGCGTTGCTTGGGCACCTCGGCATGATCGGCGAGGTACAAATCAACGATGTTGATCGGCCGCGCTACGGTAACCATCTGTATGGCGCTTTCGGACGCGACTTCGTCACTCATGACGGCCGTCGACTGATGATCGTGGGCCTGACGGATCTGCAGTGGGCCTGCCTGCTGAAGGCCACCGAGATGACCTCCGCAATCGATGATCTCGCTGGGCGGTTGCAACTTGATCTGACTCTCGAGGGTGATCGCTTCGCGGCACGCGAACATTTGGCCGCGCTATTCGCGCCATGGTTCGCTGCACGCAGCTTCACGCAGGTCAGTGAAATCTTTGAGAAGCATCGCGTCACCTGGGGGCCGTATCGAAGCGTGCGCCAGGCTTTGGTTGAAGACGCCGACCTCTCGACAGCGCACCCCATGTTTTCGAATATCGAACAGCCTGATATCGGTATTACTTTGGCACCGGCATCGCCACTCGACTTCAGTCGAGTGCCGCGTCTGCCGGCAAAGCCTGCGCCGCGATTGGGTGAGCACACGGATGAGGTGCTGCTCGAAGTGCTTGGGCTGAGTTCCGGTGAGGTAGGTGCGTTGCACGATGCCGGTATCGTCGCAGGCCCGCAAGATGATCATTCGCCACGGAGCGTTGCATGAAGTTGCCGCAAAATTTTTACAAACCCCTCGCCATCGGCGCCGCGCAGCCATTTCGGGAGCTGCCTCTGCGACCTGAGCGGGTGGTGCATTTTTTCCCGCCACATATCGAAAAAATCCGCACACGTCTTTCCGACACTGCGCGTCAGGTCGATGTGCTCTGCGGCAACCTCGAAGACGCAATTCCGATCGAATCCAAGGCTGCCGCCAGAGCGGGGTTCATCGAGGGCGTGCGACAAGCGGATCTCGGTGATACCGCTTTGTGGGTCCGGGTGAACTGTCTGAACAGCCCGTGGTTGCTTGACGATCTATCGCAAATCGTCGAAGGGGTTGGCGATCGGCTCGATGCGGTGATGATCCCGAAAGTGGAAGGTCCCTGGGACATTCATTTCGTCGATCAATATTTGGCACTGCTCGAGGCCCGATTCAGCATCAAAAAACCAATCCTCATTCACGCTTTGCTCGAGACCGCCGAGGGAGTGAAGAACGTCGAATCGATCGTCAGCGCGAGTCCGCGTATGCACGGTCTGAGCCTCGGGCCTGCTGATCTTGCAGCCTCACGCAGCATGAAAACCACCCGCGTCGGTGGCGGACATCCGTTTTATGGCGTGCTCGCTGATCCCGATGCCAATGCGCTCGAGCGCAGCTTCGTGCAGCAGGATCTTTGGCATTACACGATTGCGCGCATGGTCGATGCCTGCGCGGCGAGTGGCATTCGCGCGTTCTACGGACCTTTCGGCGATCTCAAAGACGAGGCGGGGTGCGAGGCCCAATACCGTAACGCCTTCATCATGGGGTGCACCGGGGCATGGTCTCTCGCCCCCAATCAAATTGCGATCGCCAAGCGTGTATTCAGCCCCGATGTACGCGAGGTGCTCTTTGCCAAGCGCATTCTCGAGTCGATGCCTGACGGTACAGGCGTGGCGATGATCGACGGCAAGATGCAGGACGATGCCACGTGGAAGCAGGCCAAGGTCATGGTGGATCTCGCGCGCTTGGTCGCGCGCAAAGATCCGGACCTTGCGGCCGCTTACGGCCTTTGAGGAGCGGCGTATCCATGACTGGCAAGACGAGTCCCGGTAATTTCTTTGAAGACTTTTTCATCGGGCAGCGTTTGCCGCACGCTCCCCCGCGTACCGTAACGACGGGTGATGTGGCGCTGTACACGGCCTTGTTCGGATCGCGGTTCGCGATTTCCTCATCCGACCCCTTTGCCCGTGCGCTGGGTTTGCCCGCAGCGCCGCTCGAGTCAATGCTGGTTTTTCACATGGTGTTCGGGCGTACCGTCGCGGAGATATCGCGCAACGCCATAGCAAATCTGGGGTACGCCGGCGTCCGTTTCGGTGTGCCGGTTTATCCCGGGGACACGTTGCAGGCAGATTCCGTAGTGATCGGACTCAAACAAAACACTGACGGCAAGACCGGTGTTGTCTACGTTCATTCCACCGGCACGAATCAGCATGGCGAAGTCGTGCTCGACTTCCGCCGTTGGGTGATGGTGAACAAGCGTGATCGCACACGCCCCGCGCCAGAGACAATCGTCCCGCAATTACCAGCGCGCGTTTTGGCGACCGACTTTCATGTACCCATGACCTTGCCCAGCGAGGGATACGACAGCGCGCGCACGGGTGATCGATTTCTTTGGGACGATTACGAAGTCGGCGAGCGTATCGATCATGTTGACGGCATGACGATCGAAGAAGCTGAGCACATGCTGGCCACCAAGCTCTACCAAAATACTGCCAAGGTTCACTTCAATCAGCATGTCGAGCGCGAGGGCCGATTCGGCAAGCGCATCGTCTACGGTGGCCACGTCATCAGTCTTGCGCGCTCGCTCTCGTTTTCCGGGCTCGCCAACGCGCTGACGGTAGCGGCTATCCACGGTGGCAGACATGCCGCACCGACTTTCGCGGGCGATACGGTCTACGCGTGGTCGCAGGTACTCGAGTGTGAAAGCCTGCCGGGTCGAGCCGATATCGGCGCGCTACGTTTGCGCACGGTGGCGACCAAAGATCGTGCCTGCAGCGACTTCCCCGGACATGAAGGTGGCAGCGCGCTTGACCCATCGGTCGTGCTCGATATCGACTGGTCCGTGCTCATTCCGCGACGTATTTGATCGCTCAGCGTCGGCCGCCGAGGTCTGCCGTAAAGCCGATCCCTCGTCGAGCGGGCACCGGTGGATGCATCAACTGGCGGAAAACGCGCTGTTATTGCGCAGATTCTGCGAGCTCAGCGCAATCTCGTGAGGCCCGGCAAGCGGTCATAAACAGCATCGAAACTCAGTATGTTTTCGATATTTTGATATTGCATGGTGGCCACGTGCAGCGCGGCGCGCACCGGTAGCGTGGGGTACTGCAAAACGAGGTGCTTCGCACGTTCCACCGTATCGCGGTCGACCGGGATCACCTCATCCACCACGCCCAACAGTGCATCCATTGCGCTTTGAATGCCACCCCGCCGCTCGATGGCGGTGTATCGATGCAGGATTTCGACGAGGACCTCGGAATCGGTGACGAGTCGCACACGCTGCGTCACCAGAGCTTCCAGCCGCCGCTGCGCGTCTACCTTGTTCGGGTGGGCTGCGCCGACGAGATACATGGGCACGTTTGAATCTATGAAAACCATCGCGTCCGGTCCTTTGTCGGTGCGGGGCGCACTCAGTAGCCGCGCTCGATTTCGCTCGTCAGCCGCTCGATGGGGCCAGTGGGTGCGCTGTGGCGAACGGCGGTGCGAATTGCCGTGAGTTTGCGGTCGATGTCTGCCGTTGATGCTTCGCGCCGTGCGGCAGCCAAGGCCTGGCGGACCCATTCGGCAACCGTCATGCCGCGACTCGAGGCCGCTGCCTGCAGCGCGGCGTATTCGGCATCATCGAAGAGGACCTGCAAACGCTTTGTCATGTTATGAGTGTGATTGACTCATTACAATGAGTCAAATGACCTGCAGCGCTTCTAGACAGGAGCGTCAGATGGTTATAGTGCGGCCGGGGGAAGTTGGGAGAGATCAGATGAGCGAAACAAGCGTCACAGCAGCCGCAGCCCGAGTTACTCGCCCGGGCAAGCAGGGCCTCTACGACCCCGCCAACGAGCGCGATGCCTGCGGTTTCGGTTTCGTCGTCGATATCGAGGGGCGAAAGTCCAACAAGGTGCTGCGCAATGCCATCGAGGTTCTGAAAAATCTCGACCATCGGGGCGCCTGCGGCTGCGAAGTGAATACCGGGGACGGTGCTGGCGTGCTGATGCAGATGCCGCACGCTTTTCTCAAGGCTGCCGCCAAGAAGGCACACATCGCCCTCCCAGAACCCGGTGAGTACGCCTGCGGGCTCATCTTCATGCCCCGCAATGCCACGCAGCGCCGACGCATCGAAGAAATCTTTGCCCGGGTGGTGCAGTCTGAAGGGCAGATCTATCTCGGTGGCCGTACCGTGCCCACCGACAACTCCATGCTCGGCGAGACTGCCCGCGTCAGCGAGCCCTTCATGCGGCAAGTGTTCGTGCAGCGTGGCCCCGACACGCCCGATGCCGATGCTTTCGAGCGCAAGCTCTACGTCATTCGCAAGCGTGCCTACAATGAAATCCGCGTGTCGACGATCGGCGGTGCCGAGTATTGGTATGTCGCGAGCCTGTCGCACAAGACGCTTGTGTACAAGGGAATGCTGCTGACGATGCAGCTCGATCAATATTTTCCGGACTTGCGAAACCCCTTGATCGAAACGTCGATTGCGCTCGTGCACTCGCGTTTTTCAACCAATACTTTTCCGAGCTGGGATCGGGCCCACCCGTATCGTTACATCGCTCACAACGGCGAGATCAACACGCTGCGCGGGAATATCAACTGGATGCGCGCGCGCGAGGCCTTGCTCGACTCGCAGCTGCTGGGTGACGACACCCGCAAGCTCGCGCCCATCGTCAACGTCAATGTCAGCGACTCGTCGATGTTCGATAACGTGCTCGAACTGATGGTGCTCGCCGGGCGTTCGCTGCCGCACGCCATGATGATGATGATTCCGGAGCCATGGTCAAAACACGAATCCATGGATCCGGCGCGTCGCGCGTTCTATCAGTTCCACTCATCGCTGATGGAGCCCTGGGATGGTCCCGCTGCCATTGCCTTCACTGATGGCGTGCGCATCGGTGCGGTGCTCGATCGCAATGGACTGCGCCCGGGCCGTTACTACGTCACCAAGGACGGCATGGTCGTGGTGGCCTCGGAGGCGGGCGTGCTCGAGTTTCAGCCTGATGAAATCGAACGCAAAGGTCGGCTGCAGCCGGGACGCATGTTCCTCGTCGATACCGAGCAGGGGCGCATCGTCGAAGATGAAGAAATCAAACGCTCGGTCTGCAATGAGTGGCCCTATGCAGAGTGGCTGGGCGAGCATCTCGTGCACCTCAAAGAATTGCCGTCAGCCCCGCAGCTGCCCGCCCCCGAGCCTGATCTTTTGCTCGCGCGCCAAATGGCGTTTGGTTACAGCTTCGAAGATCAACGACTTTTGATGGCACCGATGGCCCGCGACGCCGTCGAGGCCGTCGGCTCGATGGGTAACGACACCCCGCTGGCTGTGCTCTCCAAGCGACCGCGCTTGGTTTACGACTATTTCAAACAACTCTTTGCGCAGGTCACCAACCCGCCCATCGACAGTATTCGCGAAGAAATCATCACCTCGTCGGATGTCTGGCTGGGCTCCGAGGGCAATCTGCTCGACCCCAAGCCCACCGACTGTCGTCGCATCGAACTGAAGGCGCCCGTAGTCACCAACGAGGAATTCGCGAAGATCCGACGCATTGCGCTGCCCGGTCTCAAAGTGGGCACTGTGTCTTTGCTTTTCCGCGCAGCACGCGGCGAAGAGGGTCTTGCGAAAGCGATCGAGCAAATGCGCGAAGAAGCGCGCCGCCTCATCGAAGAAGAGGAAGTCAACATCCTGCTGCTCAGCGATCGCGGCGTGACCCGCGAGATGGTGGCGATTCCGTCTCTGCTCGCCGTGTCGTCCTTGCATCATTACCTCATTCGTGAAGGCTTGCGCATGCGCGCATCGCTCGCCATCGAGACGGGCGAGGCGCGTGAGGTGCATCATTTTGCGCTGCTGATCGGCTATGGCTGCAGCGTCATCAACCCCTATCTCGCCTTCGAGACCCTCGACGGCATGATCCGCGACAACCTGTTACCCAATGTCGATCACAAGCTGGCCTGCGCCAACTTTGCCAAGGCGGCAACCAAAGGCGTAGTCAAAGTAATGTCGAAAATGGGCATCTCGGCTGTACAGAGTTATCACGGCGCGCAGGTGTTCGAGGCTGTCGGGCTGCGACAGGATGTGATCGACGAGTATTTCACCGGTACCGCCTCGCGCGTCGGGGGTATCGGGCTCGACACCATCGCCTCCGAAGTGTTGATGCGCCATCGCGCGGCATTTCCCGAGCGCCCCGCTGGCGAGCAGGTGCTGCCGACGGGCGGTCAGTACCAGTGGCGCTCCGACGGCGAGTTTCATGTTTTCAACCCCGAAAGCATTCACCGACTGCAGAAGGCGGTACGTACGGGTAGCTACGCCACCTTCAAGTCTTACGCCGAGCTGATCGACGATCGAGCGAAAAATCTCTCGACCTTGCGGGGTCTGCTCGACTTCAAAAAAGGCGAGTCCGTCCCGATCGATGAGGTCGAACCGATCGAGAGCATCATGAAGCGCTTCAAGACCGGCGCCATGAGCTATGGCTCCATCAGCAAAGAGGCGCACGAGACGCTGGCCATCGCGATGAATCGCATTGGCGGCAAAAGCAATACGGGCGAGGGCGGCGAAGACCCTGATCGCTATGTTCCGCTGCCAAACGGAGACTCGAAGAACTCTGCGATCAAGCAAGTCGCCTCAGGCCGATTCGGCGTCACCAGCGAATATCTTGTCCAGGCCAAAGAAATCCAGATCAAGATGGCGCAGGGCGCGAAGCCCGGCGAGGGCGGTCAGCTGCCAGGCACCAAGGTTTATCCGTGGATCGCCAAGGCGAGGCACACCACGCCTGGTGTCGGCCTGATTTCACCGCCGCCGCATCACGACATCTATTCGATCGAGGATCTGGCGCAGCTCATCCACGACCTGAAAAACTCTAACCGCGCGGCGCGCATCAGCGTCAAGCTCGTGGCCGAGGTGGGTGTCGGCACCATCGCTGCGGGCGTTGCCAAAGCGCATGCCGACGTGGTGCTCATCAGCGGTCATGACGGGGGAACGGGAGCCTCACCGCTCACCTCGACGACTCACGCGGGTCTGCCGTGGGAGCTCGGGCTTGCCGAGACTCACCAAACACTGGTGCTCAACAATTTGCGCAGTCGTATCGTGGTCGAGACCGATGGGCAGCTGAAGACGGGTCGCGATGTTGCCATCGCCGCGCTGCTCGGTGCCGAAGAATTCGGCTTTGCCACGGCGCCGCTGGTGTCGGTCGGCTGCATCATGATGCGTGTTTGCCATCTCAACACCTGCCCTGCGGGCGTCGCAACGCAAGATCCGCGCCTGCGCGAGCGGTTCGCCGGCAAGCCCGAGCATGTGGTCAACTTCATGCGCTTCGTGGCCATGCAGCTGCGCGAGTTGATGGCGGAGCTCGGTTTCCGCAGCATCAATGAAATGGTTGGTCGTGTCGATCGCCTCGAGCCCAAGGCGGCCATCGACCACTGGAAGGCGCAGGGCTTCGACTTCAGCAATATCCTCTATCAGCCGGATTCAGGTAGTGAGGTGGGTCGCTATCAAACGATTGGTCAGGACCATGGCCTCGAAAAATCGCTGGATATGACCACGCTGCTCGATCTCTGCCGTCCGGCAATCGAGCAGGGCGCGAGAGTCGAAGCGAGTCTGCCGATACGCAACGTCAATCGGGTGGTGGGCACTATCACCGGCAGCGAAATCACGAAGAAATGGGGTCCGCAGGGCTTGCCCGACGACACCATCCGGATCCGCTTCAAGGGTTCGGCAGGCCAAAGTTTCGGCGCGTTCATGCCGCGCGGCATGAGTTTCACTCTTGAGGGAGACGCCAACGATTACGTGGGCAAAGGTCTTTCGGGGGGTCGCATTGCGGTATTCCCGCCCAAGGGTTCCACCTTCAAGCCCGAAGAAAACATGATCATCGGCAACGTGGCGCTCTACGGTGCGACCTCCGGCGAAGTGTTCATTCGTGGTCAGGCGGGTGAGCGATTTGCCGTGCGTAACAGCGGCGTCGACACCGTCGTCGAGGCAATCGGTGATCACGGTTGCGAGTACATGACGGGGGGGCGTGTGGTGGTGCTGGGACCGACGGGGCGCAACTTTGGCGCCGGCATGTCGGGCGGCGTCGCCTATGTGCTCGATGAGGTCGGGCAATTTCAGGCGCGAATCAATACGCAAATGGTCGAGGTCGAGCGGGTCGAAGATCCGTCGGAGGCCGAGGCCCTGCGCAGCTTGGTTGCACGGCATGTCGAAGCGACGGGCAGCAGCCATGCGCAGCGCATCCTCGACGCTTGGGAAGTGCAGTTACCGAAATTCGTGCGCGTGATTCCCAAAGACTACAAGCGCGTGTTGGCCTGTCTCAAGCGCGCCCACGATCAGGGCCTTTCTGGCGATGAGGCGACGATGGCGGCCTTCGAAGAAAACTCGCGCGATCTGTCTCGCGTGGGAGGTAACTGAGATGGGCAAGCCAACCGGATTCATCGAGTACTTGCGCGAGACCCCGCTCGATCGCTCGCCGCTCGAAAGAGTGCGCGACTGGAAGGAATTCCACCACCACCTCGACGAGAAAGGCCTGCGAAATCAGGCGGCGCGTTGCATGGATTGCGGCGTGCCGTTTTGTCATACCGGCAAGTTGATGAGTGGTGGCGCCTCGGGCTGCCCGGTGAACAATCTCATTCCCGAGTGGAACGATCTCGTTTATCGGGGTCTCTGGCGCGAAGCACTCGATCGACTGCACAAGACCAATAATTTCCCCGAATTCACCGGCCGCGTTTGTCCCGCGCCTTGCGAGGGCTCCTGCGTGCTCGGCATCAACGCGCCACCGGTGACCATCAAAAATATCGAGAACACCATCATCGAGCGCGGTTTCGAAGAGGGCTGGGTCAACGCCGAGCCGCCTGCGACGCGTACGGGCAAAAGAGTCGCAGTGGTGGGTTCCGGGCCTGCGGGCTTGGCCGCGGCGCAGCAACTCAATCGGGCGGGTCATTCGGTGACCGTGCTCGAGCGCGCCGATCGTCCGGGCGGCCTGCTGATGTACGGCATTCCCAACATGAAGCTCGGCAAGGAAGAGGTGGTGATGCGCCGCATCCGCTTGCTGGAGCAAGAGGGCATCAAGTTCGTCTGCAATGCGAACGTTGGTGACAATTACGAAGCGCAGATGATGCGCAAAGATTTCGATGCGATGGTGCTGTGCACGGGGTCGACGCAGCCGCGCGATCTCGGGATCGAAGGCCGCAAACTGGCGGGCGTGCATTTTGCGATGGACTACCTTACCGAGGCCACGCAAGCGGTGCTCGGCAAGGGACCGGCGAAAGCCAAAATCCACGCCAAGGGGCTTGATGTCATCGTCATCGGTGGTGGTGATACCGGTACCGACTGCGTGGGCAGCGCGATGCGGCAAGGCTGCCGTACGCTCACGCAGTTCGAGATCATGGCCAAACCGCCAATGGAGCGTGCCGCCGAAAATCCTTGGCCGGAGTGGCCGCGCGTCTACAAGATGGACTACGGTCAGGAAGAAGCGGCAGCAAAGTTCGGCAAAGATCCGCGTGCCTATCTGACGACCGTCAAAAAATTCGTTGGTGACGATCAGGGACGCGTCAAGGAACTGATCACCGTCGATGTTCGCTGGGAAAAGAACGATCGTGGTCAGTTCGCGCCCGTCGAGCAGCCAGGAACCGAACGCACTCAGCCAGCACAGCTCGTGTTGTTGGCGATGGGCTTTGTCGGTCCTGAAACCGGTCTGCCGCAAGATCTCGGTCTCGAGCTCGACGAGCGGCGCAATGTGAAGGCGACCTACGGTGAGTATGCAACCAATGTGCCCGGTGTGTTCGCAGCAGGCGATTGTCGCCGCGGTCAAAGCCTCGTGGTGTGGGCGATCAACGAAGGTCGCGGTGCGGCGCGCGAGTGTGATCGCTGGTTGATGGGCAAGACTGACCTGCCTTGATCTCAAAGATTTCGCAGGGCAATCCGCCGATCAAAAAAAACCCCGCGTGAGCGGGGTTTCTTTCAAAGGCACCAACACTCCCGGGTCGGTTGATTTAGGCCGCTGCAAAGGAGCGACACCGCGGGCGCAAATGCGTTCCGGCTTGAACCCTTGCGGGGTTCCCGGGAGCCGCCAAACGAGGCCGCTTCCCGACCGTGCCCGTGCCAACCGCCTGGGGTTTGAGTTGTTTGTTTCACGCCTCGAAGTTTCTTGCAAAACCTGAAAACGTGATGCAAATAAGCATCAAATCCCACTAAGCCTTTCAGATCAAACACTTGCGCGTTGTCCGATTGCTACGTGTGTGGTGAGTATACACCACGATTGTGGCAAGGGAAGTGTGGGAAATGCGACGACCGTCACGATCCTGCAACTCCGTGCGCCCTGGCACGAAGCGTTCAGTCGCCCCAGTGCGGCCCGCGCGAGAGTTCGACCAGCTCGTAATAGGTTTGCATGTAGCCCGCGACCTGCCCCTTGAGGAACAGGTATTCACCATCGGCGGTGCACCAGACGTCGTACGGCGGATGTTCCTGAGGCAGCTCCGG
>JBJTAV010000070.1:0-6428 GCA_046091005.1 Gammaproteobacteria bacterium
GACGAGCGTCGGCACGCGCGCACGACCCACATCATCCATGAAGGGCACGACACTGGTCTCGGTGTAGGTATAGCGCGCAAAAGCCGGGACGATGTTGGAATTACCCGTACAGGCATAGCTCGGCGCAAAGGTCGGCGGCAAAGGCGGTGCCGTGAACGGCGGGCCGCTGGCCAGCGGACAAGCAACGCCGGCGCCGAACACCGTGTTGTTGTTATCGATCTGCGCAACCTCTTCTTTCCAGTACTGCAGACCGGTGATGAACTGCACCGGACCCTCGAAGTCCGACGTGAAGCGCAGTTCCTGGCTGTACTGCGAGGTCTCGCTATCGGTCTTGATGGTCTGCATGGCCGTGAGCAAGTCGGACTTGTCGAAATCGACGTCCGTCGAGACATTCGCTTTGGTGTAGCCCGAGAGCAACGAGAACGTGCCGTAATCGGATTGATATTCCTGAACCAAGGACAACCGCGACACTTGACGGTTGGTGCCCGGGAACGCGGGTGCCGTCAGGCCGTTATCCAGCGACTTGGTGAAATCTTTGTTGTAGCGGACCGCCAGCGCGTCTGCGCGGACCATCTGTCCGCGGAACGCGGGCACCGCCATGTCGTTGTAATAACCCTTGCTGCCGGTCGCGGTCTCGAATATGCGCACCAGATTGACCGTATTTGCAGGGATTGCAGGGTTCGCATCCATCAGGGTGCAGGAGGCGTCGAGCACGGGACCCGGCGCTACGAGATTCGCGCCCCCCGCCGGATTTGCCACCGAATAGGTGCGGCAGCTCGATGCCGCCGCCGGCACGATGCCCAAAGTATTGAACGCGACGCTTGCCTGCGCGGGCTGATCAAAGTGATCGTCGGCGTACTCCTGCCGCAGCTTGACCGAGTAGTTCTCGGTCGGCTCCCACTTCAGGGTGAGCGAACCGCCCATGCCGTCGCCGCCGCCAACGTACTCGCCGCCGGCGACGTTCTTGTAATAGCCGCGCTCGTCAAAAGAATAGCCGTTGAGGCGCATGCCGAAGGTGTCGCTCATCGGCAGCGACAGGCTCGCCTTGATGTCGTACTGACTGTACTGGCCGTACTCGGCCGACACGTTGCCCGAGACTTCGTCATCAGGGTCCGCCGTGATGTAGGAGATTGCCCCCGCAAACGCACTGCGACCATAGAGCGCACTTTGCGGACCTTTCACCACCTCGACTCGTGCAATGTCGACGAGCCGCGGATTGATGAGCAGCGAACCGCCGGCCACACCGATCGACTCGCTCGACACGTCGATGCCGTCGACGAGCGTTGCGACATTGGGCCGGCCGCGCGTCGGCGAGAGACCACGAATCACGATCCGCGTGTCGTAGGCCGCGATGCCTTTGTCGAAACCCAAACTCGGATCACCCGCAGCGATGTCCTGCACATCTTTGATGCCTTCGCGCTGCAAGGTTTCGGCGCTGATGGCCGTGACGGCGATGGGCACGTCCTGCAGGTTTTCCTCACGCTTGCGCGCGGTGACAACAATTTCATCGAGTACTGCGCCCTCATCCGGAGCCTGCCCGTACGCGGGCATGCCCAGACAAACGGTAAGCGGCGCTACCCAAAGACCATGCAGCCCTTTGGCATATTTAGACATGTAGACCCCCAATCAGATGACCAACCCAGTCATCGTTGTTGCCCATAGGCGACAACAGATGCCCGGACTTGCGCAGCATGTGCCCGCTGCTTGAGGGGAATTTCTATCACCGCACTAAGGCTCGACCCGAGCACGACGGCCCGTTCGTCCGACTAGTGGACAGGGGAGGTCCGACCCAAATGCGACTTAGCGCAAAGACACGGTCACCTTGTTGTCGGGGCCGATATCGGACACCTCGATCTCGACCCCCAGCACCGCCGCGTAGCCCAATAGACGTGCCTTCAGCCAATGCTCATGCATTTCTTCGTTGGTGAGATCGAACTGACCGATACGCCGTGAAATATCGAGTACGTGACTGAAAGGAAAGCTGAACGTGCGCCGCCCTGGGGTCACCGCCAGATCAAGACAGAGCTGATAGAGACAGGCCGTGCGCTCGAACATCCCCGTGAGCGCGATCTCGCGATCACCGGTGCGCTCGATTTCGGCGCGCATGCGCTTGAGCATCGGCTCCATGGCCTTCACGTCATGGGCAACGTATTCCTTGAGCAAGCCCTTATTTTTGGCGAACTGCACCGAGTTCAGATGCATTTTGACCAGAGCATCGTTCATCTCATGCTGGTACGGCATCGAATCCTTGAGCGTTCGGATCGCGAGGCCCACGGCCTGCCCGAGCATCTCTTCCCTGCCCTCGAAGCCACTGTTGGCGGCCGAGATAGGATTTGTTTGCATGGTGGACTCCTTCGGTTTGTGCGCATGGCACGGGTGTCGCCTCAACATTATCCTCTGCCTCGGCGCGACGCACCCCCACCCGGGGCAGCACACTGCCGCCTTGCCGCGCGTTCGCCAACGCGCGCGAGCCGAGCGTCCAAGCGGTGGACGCGCCCGTCCCAGCGCGCTAGGCTCGGGCGCGAGAGTGGTATAAGGCGCCCGTTTTATCGGGTCGGTCGCGCCGCAACTCGGGCGCAGGTTGGCAAGGAGGTCAAACCTTTATGTACATGAACTTTTGGTATCCGGTGATCCGGGCCGAGGACTTGGGCCAAACACCGCAAAAGGCGCGCATCCTGGCGCACGACTTCGTGGTGTTTCGCGATGACCAGGGCAAGCCGGCGGTGCTCGCCGACACCTGCATCCACCGCGGCGCCGCCCTCTCGTCAGGCAAGTGCAAGGACGACGGCACGGTGCAGTGCCCCTACCATGGCTGGCGCTTCAATCGCGAAGGCGTCTGCACGCGCATTCCCTCGATCGGCAAAACCGTCAAACCACCGCCGCGCGCGCGCGTCGACGCCTACCCGGTCGAAGAAAAGTACGGCATCGTGTTCGCGTTCCTGGGCGATCTGCCTGCAGAACAACGTCCGCCCATCATGCCGGTCGACGAGCACGGCACCGACGAGTGGCGCTCGACCCTCGTCACTTTTGACGTCAATTATCACTACGAGCGCTCGATCGAAAACGGTCTCGATCCTGCACACAACGAATACGTGCATCCGACTCACGGCTATCAGGGCGAGCGCGAAGACACTTACCTGATGACGGAGCTGCGCCCGCACCAGAACAACCCCTGGGGCTACGGCTTTCTCTCCACCTTCGATGCGCCGCCGCTCAAAAATCCCATCATGCGTCAGTTCCGCAAGGAAGGCGGCAAGATGGAAGCGGGCTCGGGTACCTATGGTCCCAACCATATGTGGACCTACATCAATTTCTCGCCCAAGACGGCAATGCATCAGTACATGTTCGAGGCACCGATCGACGAGAACCGCACCCGCGTGTTCCTGCTCAATCAGCGCAACATCGGCTTTTTCAAGGCCAGCAAGATGGGCGCGATCGGCAAGCTGATCAAACCGCGCATCAACGCCTGGCTCGACAAAAAAATCAACGAACGCAACATGTTCATCGCCTCGCAAGACATCAAGGTCATGAACAACGTGCGGCCGACGCTCACGCCGCCGACGCGCGCCAAGGAATTGATGATGCCCGCCGACAAAGTCATCCTGCAGTACCGGGACAAACTCGACGAGTTCGAGGCACGCGGCTGGAAGCTCGATATGCAGAGCATCAAACAAGCCCGCGACAAGGGCGACGTGGTGTTCGCGATCCCCTGCCCCGCGCGTCGCGAAGCGAACGCCTGGGTGTTGGACGAAGCGCCGCGCATGCCGGCACGCGCGGCCACTGCCCAAGCGACACTGCAGGCGGCAGGCGGCGGCTAAGCGTAACCCAGCGACGGTCTTTCAAAGGCACCACTCCAAGGCCCACAAGCCCGCAGGGTGATTGCTCAAAAGGGCATCAGGTGGATAACACCTGCTGCCCTTTTGCTTTTTGCTTGCCAGAGCTCAAGCAACTCTGGGACGCTGACCGCATGAGTATCACCGCCACGACCAGCGCCGGATCAACCTCCCTGCCGCTGCCGCTAAAGATCGGCCCTTGGGAGCTGGTGCCGGGGGTGAAGCGTGCCCACTTCAACGCTTTGCTGGGCGCGTCTTTCTTCACGATCGGGCTGATGACTCTGGTCGGCAATCTTCAGCCCTATCTGTTCAATGCGGTGCTCGCCGTACCGATCGGCGAGCAAGGCAAACTCAGCGGCAGTCTCGCCTCGTTCAATGAAATCCTGTTTCTGGTGGCGGCCAGCTTCATCGGCGCAGCATCCGACAAGGTGGGTCGCAGACCCATCTACGCGCTCGGTTTCGTGATCATGACGACGGCTTATGTCCTCTACCCGCTCGCCACCGAAGCGTCGCAGCTGTTTTTGTTCCGCGGCATTTTTGCCCTCGGTGCCGCCTGCGTGTCCTCGATGCTGGCCGCGATCATCGCCGACTACGCGATGGAATCCTCGCGCGGGCGCCTCGTCGGCATCTGCTTTTTTCTGAATGGCATCGGGGTCGCCACCTTGGTCGTTTTCGGTGGTCGCCTGCCTAAAATCATCGAGGCGATGGGGGCCGAACCCGTCATGGCCGCTCGTTGCGCTTACTGGACGGTGGCTGCGCTCTGTTTTCTGCCTTTTCTGATCGTCGCCTTCGGCCTGCAAGCCGGCGCACCCGCGCGCATCGAAAAGAAAGACCCGCTGCTCACCACCCTGCGTATCGGTCTCGAGGCCGCACGCGAGCCGCGCATCCTGCTCGCCTACTTTTCCGCCATGGTTTCGCGCGGGGATCTTGCCGTGCTCTCGACCTTTTTCCTGCTGTGGATCACCACCTACGGCATCGGTCAGGGCCTGAGCCCTGCCGAGGCGCAAGCCGCCGGCACCAAATTCTTTGGCCTGGCGCAAATCATGGCAACGCTCTGGGCGCTCGTCGTCATCGCCTTCATCGACAAGCTCGACCGAACGCTCGCCCTGGCGCTCGCCATGGTGCTCGCTTCGGCGTCGTATCTCATCATCGGCTCCATCGACGATCCACTCGGCAGCGACATGTACATCGCGGCAGCCTTCATGGGCATCGGCGAAATGAGCGCCATCCTCGCCTCACAGTCACTGATTGGTCAGGTGGCGGGTGACCGCGGTCGCGGCGCCATCATTGGCGTGTTCAGCATGTTCGGTGCTGCTGGCATCCTGATGGCGAGTTTCGTCGGCGGCATCCTCTTCGATGCTTGGAAGCCGTCGGCACCGTACCTGCTGGTGGGCGCAGCCGACGGGGTGCTCGCCGTATTTGCGCTGGTTGTGTATTTCAAATCTCGTGGCAAGTGAGTCGACGCGCGATGAACCCGAGTCGATGAGCATGGGGTCGCTGTACGCCCTGATCCTCGCCGCAGGAGCGGCCCGACGCTATGGCTCACCAAAAGCACTGGCCAAGCTCGGCGACCAGCGACTGCTCGACATCGCAATCGCGCGCGCCTCATCGCTGGTCGATGATCGCTACCTCGTCGTTCTCGGTGCACATGCCGCCTCGATCATCGCCGCGGTCGATCTCGCACCTCGGCAGCTGGCGACTCACGACAGCTGGACCTTGGGTCTTGCCGAAAGCCTGAAGCATGGCTTGCGCTCACTACCTGCCAGCGCGAGCGCCACGCTCGTAATGCTCGTCGATCAGCCCGCCATCACCAATGAAGACTTGCGAAATCTTGCCGACGCGTGGCTTGCCAATCCGGCCAAACCCGCGGCCGCCGAGTACGCGGGTGATATCGGCGCTCCCTGCATTCTGCCGCGAAATTTCTTTGGCTCTGCGATGCACTTGATCGGCGATCGCGGTGCGAAGTCACTGCTGCGCGGTGTCGAGGGCCTGACTCGGGTACCCATGGCCAGTGCGACTTACGATGTCGATACACCCGAGGATCTTGCGCAGCTCGACCGCCTGGTCGGCAACCCGCATCGCAGCGCTTCATCAAGGAAATCTTGAGCGACTCATCGGCGCTGCTGCGGCAATCGGCACCCGACCTTCCGCAAGGCAAGCCAACTCGAAGGGGTCGGTCGTCCACAGCGACATCAGCTCCGGAATCAGCATATTGGCAGGAGCGAAGAACAGCTCGCGGCAATAAGTCGCCTCGAGCAGTCCGACCTCGATATCCGCGGTCTGCAGCAGTTTATCTTTGATGCTGATCTGCAGTCGATTCGGCAAGCTGGCCTCGCCCAGCGCGAGTTGCCACTGCTCGAGACCCTTGGCCGGCTCCGCGCCCGCTGCGTAATCGCCGCCGAACAGCGGCAGCAGTCCGCGCGCGAACGACAGTCGAATCGAGTAATCGACGGAACGAGCGGCCGCCGTGCCCAAGAAAGAGCCCACCACGGAATCGAGACGAACGATATTCGAACGCTCATCCATTGCCGCGATCGCCGCCGACCGCGCAGCCTCTTGGGTGGCATAGGCCAGGATGTGCCGCGCCGTCGCCAG
>JBJTAV010000071.1:0-5619 GCA_046091005.1 Gammaproteobacteria bacterium
CTGCACAAAATGAATGCCGCGCAACGCAGCGCCTTTTGGCAGCTGCAAGGCTGTGTCGTGCTCTGGGGCTTCACTTCCATACTGGGGCGACTCATCAGCTTGCCGGCGCTCGCGCTCGTCGTTTGGCGCATGGCGCTGGCCGCATTGCTGCTCGCCTGTCTGCCCAAAGTTTGGCGCGGTCTGCGGCAGATGGATGCCCGCGCGCTGCGTCAGCACGCCTTCGCCGGCAGCGTGATCGCCCTGCACTGGCTTGCCTTTTATGCGGCAATCAAGCTGGCCAACGCCTCGGTCGCCGTCGCCTGCCTCGCTGTGGCGTCCGTGTTCGCAGCCATCATCGAACCCTTCGTGACCGGTCGACGTCACGAGCGACGCGAGTTGTTGCTCGGCGTGCTGGCGATTCCGGGTGTGTGGTTGCTGGTCGGCGGTGTCCCCAAAGAAATGCTCGGCGGGATCGTCGCCGGTATCATCGCGGCCGCGCTGACGGCAACCTACGCAAGTCTCAACAAGCGCTACTGGAGCGCAAGCGCAGAGCCCGCTGCCGTGACCGTGTTGCAGCTCTTTTGCGGAACGGTTTTTTTGCTGGCGATCGGGCTATCGGTACTCGGTAGCAAGGCCGTGTTCATGACGCCCAGCCAGAGCGATCTCGCGTGGCTATTGGTGCTCGCGGTCGTCTGCACCATCGCACCGCTCTTGCTGTGGCTGCGTGCCTTGCAGCATGTCAGCGCCTTCACCACGCAGCTTTCGCTCAATCTCGAGCCGGTCTATGCGATCGTGCTCGCGGCGCTCATTTTCAAAGAGCACCAGGAACTCACGCCGCAGTTTTATCTGGGCGTGGTCGTGATTCTGGCTACGGTTTTTTTGCAGCCACGAAACGCGCCGGGTTGAGCGCGCAGCGGGCCTCGACGCCCGCATAGCTCATGGCGACCGCAGCAGATCGCGGCTCGAATTCCAGATCTTGAATGGGTGCATCCTCACCCGGTTTTTGCACCATGAAATGCAGCCGGTCGAACATGCCCTTGCCTGCCGCATCGGGCAGATGAGCGCGCAGCAGCATCAGCTGCAGTTCGCGACCGTCCTTGGTTTTGACCGCGAGGGTTGCGCCGCGATCATAGGCGCTCCAACTACGCTCGCCGCTCGCATCCGTGACTTTGCAGTCGTAGTTGCGCGCCCGGTACATGCGAATGTGTGTGCGGTCCTTGCGACCAATGAACTGGTGACCCGCCATCAGGTTGATGTCGTAGTCCCAGAACACTTCGGGCGTGAGTACCCACTCGGCGTCGGCAACAAAGCGCACATCGGTTTTGTTCACCATGTACGAGCAGGTTCCCGGCCCCTCGGTGCGTCGATCATCGGTCTTGCCATCGAGCACACCAAAGATCTGCTCGCCATCGCGTCGCCAAAGAAAATCGCAGTTGATGGCGTCGGGATCACGCATCTTCACCTCGCCCCAAAGTTCGGGATGCAGATGCAGATCGACGTATTTCTCGGGGTTCGTGGGACCCTGCCCGTTGATGACTACGGCACCACGCTTTTCGTCGATCCATACTTTGTAGAGGATCTGCGAGCGATGCATCATGGGCGCATCGCGCCCGCCCGGGTTGATCTGCCCATAAAAAACCACTTCGCCGATCTGCGGTGCATCGATGCGCTCGAACACGTGGTACCAATGTTCATGCTCGCCCTCCACGGGCACACGATGACGACGCTCGAAATGCACCTGCGGGTAGGAGTCCCAGCCCCCCGGCAGCCACGCGATGAGATCGGCGAGTACGGCCTCGAGCTCCGGCCGTGTTTGATCATAGGCGGGACCTGCGCGCAGCGAAGCAGGCAGCAACACCGCCAGCGTGACCACGATTGCCGCCAGAGTGGTGAGCGTGCGTCGGCCGATAGAGCGTAAGTACATGAGCAATCCCCTCGACTTCAGTATATTTTTGCCCATTGTTTCAGAGATGGCACCGAGGCCGCACGCCAGCACGGCGACGACCGTGCCGCGTGTTCACCCAGCGGAGTTCTGATGTACCTGCCTGCGCCCGCCAAGACACCCACGCAAAAATCACTCGAAGATTTCTGCGTTGCCGCCAACGAGGCTCTGCCCGAACTGGGGCTGCAGCCCGCGGATCTCGAGCCACGCTGGATCGGCCTCGACGCCGACAGTACGCGTCAAATCTTCGATCTCATTCGCGCCGGTGACAAACGCGGCACCTTCACCCTACCCTGGATTGTCGAACGCACGGGCAGCCCCGTACCCAGGGTCGGCAGCCAGCTCGTTTTGGTCGACATGGAAGGGCGCCCTGTGCTGCTCACCCGGGTCACTCGAGTCGAAAGCGCCATTTTTGGCAAGGTCGAGGCCGAGCACACCGTCATCGACGGCTCGCCGGTGCGTGACCCGGCGGTTTGGGTGCCCCTGCATACGGTCTACTGGAACACCCACCTCGCCCCATTCGGGCTCGAGGTCAGCAGGGACATGCCGTTTTGGATCGAAGAGTTCGTGCTGGTGTACGACGCGGGGAACTAGCGGTATAACCACGACTTCAGCGAGGAGGGTGCATCCATGTCCGTGACCGCCGAAAGAATGCCGGCACAGCCGCAGCCCAAGAAAGGCCTGAAGGCCAAGCTCATCTCCTGGGCCATGAAAAAGATGATGGCTGGCGCGGGTGGCCCGCCGGGCTCGGGTGGCGGCCCGCCGCCCTGGGTGAAAGCCATGATGGCGGGCGGTGGTCCGCAAAGCATGGCGGCGATGCTCGCCACCTCCAGCGGCTTCGAGGGTCGCGAAAAACTGCTCGGCGACGCCGTCGCCATGGCGATCCGCACACTCAAAGATACTGCTCCCTATCAGCACGACATGAACGATGCGCTCGTCAAGATGCATCTCACCTCCGTGCAGTTCGCCAAAGATCAGGGCTGTGTCGCCGATTACGTCGAGCACGACATCAAGACCATGCAGCCGATGTTGGAGCGTCTCAAAGGCATGATCGACAAAACCGGCGAAAAAGAGATCGCCCTCGCCGGTATCTTTGATCGCACCACTTGCCTGTATCAGCTCTGCCTCGATCTGAAGGTCGAACCCGGCAAACGGACCTTCACTTTTCCGTACAGCAAAGTGGCGGAGATTTCGCGGCGGATTGGTCAGTTCAATCTCACCGATCGCGAGATGCATGAACTTTGGCTGAAGCCGCGCTTGCTCGGCTATGCGGGTGCGCTCGGCGTGCAAATCAACGTGTCGGACATTGATGCCGACAACAAGGTCACGGTGTCGCTCGTCAACTGACTGGCGCGTCGGCCTGCGACTCGGGCAGGGCTCTGGCAAAGGCGCCCAGCCCGCGGCAGTGCGCATCAATCGAGACGAGTGTCGGATAGGCGCTGAGATCAGAGCCGAAGCGGCGCGCGTTGTACATCTGCGGCACCAAGCAGACATCGGCGACCGATACTTTCGTACCAAAACAGAACTCGCCGTTCGTCGAGTGTCGGCTGGCCTGCGCCTCGAGAGCCGCAAAACCCGAGGCAATCCAGTAGCGTACCCAGGTGTTCACGGCGTTGTCGTCCGCCTTGAATTCGCTGCGCAAACAATTGAGCACCCGCAAATTATTGAGGGGATGGATATCGCAGGCCACGGCAAGCGCCATGGCGCGCACCGTCGCGCGCTCGAAGGCGCTGGCCGGCAAGAGCGGTGGCTGCGGCTGTACTTCGTCAATGTATTCAATGATTGCCAACGACTGAGCGAGTACACCCTGCTCGATCTGCAGCGCCGGCACGAGCCCCTGTGGATTTAGGGCGAGAAAATCTTCGGTGCGCTGTTCGCCCTTCGGCAGGCTGTGAGCGACAGCACGATAGTCAATGCCCTTGATATTGAGTGCAATGCGTACTCGGTACGCCGCCGAGCTTCGCCAAAAGTCATGCAATATCACTGAACACCCTCGAATATCAGACAGGCGGGCGCCCCGGCGGAATACTGAGCGCAGACTCGGCACGCCCGGAACGGAAGAACGGGTATATCAGCTGCACATACCACTTTTCGGTACCGTGACGACGGTCATCTGCCAAGCCATAGGCAGGCGGAAACTTGCGCGTGATGACCGCCGTGCCGAACAACACATCCCAAAGAAAAAGCAGGTTGCCGAAGTTGCCTGAATAATGACCGACACCGTCGGCTTCGCTCAGGGCGTGATGGGCGTGATGGGTTGCCGGGGTCGAAATGGTGCGCTCCAGCACCCACATCAGCGGCTGCAGCACCTTGACCCGATAGAGCGCTTCGTCCCAGCGCCAGCTGCAGTGCGCGCCGATGATCACTGCAAGCTTGACGACCACATAGCCCGCCAGCACCCAACCAAAACCGAGATAGCCCAGTAGTCCGGATAGCCACAGCCCGGGCATCAGTGCGTAGTAGAGCGCATTGTTGCGATAAACGATGCGCACACTCATGTAGGCCGCCGAGTGATGCGCTCGGTGCAGCGGCCACATTGCACTCGTATGCGAGAGCCGATGCCAAAGATATTGCGTCAGGTCATCGGCGATCAGCAGCGTGCCCACCATGGCCCACCAAGGCCAGTACGCGAGCGCCCCCCGATACTCCGGGATCAGCCACTCGCACAGCACGACCGCGACGATGCCCACCCCGCCATAGACCAGCGGGAACATGAACATGATGGCGATATCGAGCCGATTATCTTGCGACGTCGCCTCGCGCGGGAAGAAGCCGCCACGCACGAGCTCGACGACGCCGAACAAAACGAGCGTCGCAAAAACACCAATAACCTGGATCTCGGCCGGCTCCATGATGGCCGGATTGTAGCGGATCTAGCGCAGCGCGCCTGCCTGCAAAACATCCGCGCCCCGCAACGCGCATTTTCCCGCTTGACGCGCGGGTGGCTGGTGCGAGATGCGGACTAGGCGCGAGGCAGCTCGGCGGGAAATGGCGGAAAGCGCAGCAAGAGCAAGCAGCAGAGGGCAAGCACGACGGCAAGCAGCGTCAGCGCCGTGGGATAGCCGCCCCCACGCTCGGCCACCAGCGACACCAGCACGGGCCCGACTCCACCGCTCAAAGAAAAAATGCCATAGCATGAACCATAGATACGGCTGAACTGCCGAGGACCGAAGTATCGACCGGTGAGATAGGCCAGTACGTCGACCTCGGCACCGACCGCAAGGCCGACAAGCACCGCGGCTAGCACAGCAAGTCGTGGATCACCCCCCAGGCCAAGCAATGCAATGCCCACAATCGGCGCCAACAAAAACATCAGCGCAACACGCGGTGCAAAGAATCGATCCATCAACCAGCCCGTAATCAGGCGGCCGCCCGTCACGGCCACAAACAGTGCCGACTGCGTGGCGGCGGCCACCATGGGCGAGAAGCCGCGTAGCGTGAGCAGCGGCACGATATGGAAAGTCACGCTTTGAACGACCAGACCAATCAGGAAAAAGGTCGCGAGCATCAACCAAAAGAGTGGCGTTCGCGCAGCCTCGCGTAGCGAAACCCCTGCGAGTTCGGCAGTCGCCGCTGATCCGGCCGCGGTTGGGACGGTCGCTGCCTGCGGCTTGTCGATCAGCCAGAACCACATCACGGGTATCGCAATCGCAGCGATCGCACCGGCGATCAACAAATAGGCTTCACGCCATCCGAAC
>JBJTAV010000072.1:0-12818 GCA_046091005.1 Gammaproteobacteria bacterium
CCCGTGTCCTTGGGATCCCGGCGGAACTGGGCCATGACTCCGCCCTTTTTCTCTGTCGTGAGAGGCATTCTGAAAAACCCTTTTAAATCTTGGTAGTTACGGTCGCGTTGAAGGGCGCGAATTGTACTCGCTGACTTTTTGCGCCACAAGTCGTTTCGGTGCTACTCGACCCGGGGCTGCGACCTTGCCTAGACCGAGAAAAATCCCGGCGGCATCGCGCATCCTGACGGTGGTCTCGAGGGGCAGTCGCAGCGCATCGACACTCTCGACAATCTGGCCCTGACCCATCTTGCGGGCGGCCTCTGCGCCAAGGCAAACCAAAGGCAGGTGCCCTACGGCTTCATCCAGGGATACCAGCGGCAGTGATCCCAGCGGCAGCGATCCCAACGGCAGGTCGCGCTTGGAATGTTCACCGACAGCGCTCGACTCGATCATCTCGAGGGTCACGAGGCGCGCCGGATCGAAGGGCCGCACGCTCTCGCGCCGCAACAGCGTAACGTGACCTACCGTACCCAGCGCTTTGGCGATGTCTTCGGCGAGCGCCCGAACATAGGTTCCCTTGCCACACACCACCCGACAGGTGAGCGCCTCGGGGCTTGCGCTGATGAGCCGCAGACTTTCGATGCGGATGGTACGAGGCGGCCGGTCCACGACCTCGCCGGCACGGGCGCGCTTGTAGAGCGGCACACCACCCTGTTTGAGCGCGGAATACATGGGCGGAATCTGTTGCGTCTCACCGACGAATCGAGCGAGCACCGATTCTATGGTCGCTGGCTCGAGCGCTGGGACCGCTGCGCGCTCGACCACCTCGCCCTCGGTATCGCCAGTCGAGGTGCGCGCACCGAGGCCAACGGTGAAGAGATAGACCTTGTCGCCCTCGACGATCTCCCCAGCCAGCTTCGTCGCTTCCCCTAAGCAGATGGGCAGCATGCCGGTCGCGAGCGGGTCGAGGCTACCGACGTGCCCCGCTTTGCTGGCGCCGAGCAAGCGACGTACCCGCAAACCAGCGGCGGTCGACGACAAGCCCAAGGGCTTATCGAGCAACAGGATTCCGTCGATCACAGGATCAGGCCGAGTGGTCGTCGGATTTTACGACCGTATCCTTGACGGCCGAATCGATGAGGCGCGTAAGTCGATCTGCATTTTCGATGCTGGAGTCGAACTCGAAGTCGAGCCGGGGTGCATGGCGCAGTCCGAGTCGCCGACCCACTTCGCCGCGCAAACACCCGGTGGCGCGGGTCAGACCCGCCGTGACTTCGTCAGGGGTATGGCGCTCGCCAAAGGGCACGAACAAAATCTTTGCCGAGCCCATGTCCGCCGCCACGCGTACGGCCGTGATCGTGACCATCCCTACCCGCGGGTCCTTGACCTCACGGGAGACGAGCTCCGCCACCACCCGCTGCAGTTCGGACTCGATGCGCTGTTGTCTCGCCTTGCTGGTCACGACCCGACACGCGATCAGGCGATCGCGCGTGCAACCTCGACGCGGGAGAAGCACTCGATCTGATCGCCGACGCGCACGTCCTGGTAATTTTTGACGCCGATGCCGCACTCCGTGCCGGCCCGCACTTCGCCCACGTCGTCTTTGAAACGACGCAGCGATTCGAGCGCACCTTCGAAAATGACGACGTTATCGCGCAACACACGAATAGGGTTGTTGCGCTTGACCATGCCCTCCATGACCAGGCAACCGGCGACCACGCCAAACTTGCTTGAGCGGAAGACATCGCGAACCTGTGCAGTACCGACGATCTGCTCTTTCACTTCTGGCGCGAGCAGGCCGCTCATGCGCTGCTTGATGTCGTCGATGGCTTCGTAAATGATCGAGAAGTAACGCACATCGACGCCGGTTTCTTTGACGGCATCGCGCGCGCCACCATCGGCACGAACATTGAAGCCGAGCACCATGGCCTTCGATGCGGCCGCGAGCTGCACATCGGATGCCGTGATACCGCCGACGCCGCTCGCCACCACCTTGACCTGAACCTCGTCGGTCGAGAGCTTGGTGAGTGAATCGCGCAGCGCTTCGGCGCTGCCCTGTACATCGGCCGTGATGACCACGCTGATCACGCCGGCCTTTTCTTCGGCCATCTGCGAGAACACATCGCCGACCGCCGCGGCCTGCTTGGCAAGCTTGACGTCGCGGAACTTGCCCTGTCGATAGAGCGCGACTTCGCGAGCCTTGCGCTCGCTCTCGACCGCAAGGATTTCATCGCCCGCATTCGGCGCACCCGAAAGACCCAGCACCAGCACGGGCATCGAGGGCTTGGCCTCGCTGACCGCCTTGCCCGTCTCGTCGAACATGGCGCGAACGCGACCGAACTCTTGGCCTGCAATGATTGGGTCGCCAAGCTTCAGAGTGCCTTTCTTGACGAGCACCGTAGCCACGGCACCGCGGCCCTTCTCGACGCTCGCCTCGATGATGAGACCGCTCGCGAGTCCGCCCGGTGGCGCGGAGAGTTCGAGCACCTCGGCCTGCAAGAGGATGGCCTCGAGCAACTGATCGATGCCCTGCCCCGTGTAGGCCGATACGTTCACGAAAATATATTGACCGCCCCACTCTTCGGGGATGACTTCCTGCTTCGACAGTTCGGTCCGCACTCGATCCGGATCGGCGGTGCTCTTGTCGATTTTATTGACCGCAACCACGATCGGCACCCCTGCAGCCCGCGCATGCTGGATGGCCTCGATGGTCTGCGGCATGACGCCGTCGTCCGCTGCGACCACGAGCACAACGACGTCGGTCGCACGCGCGCCGCGGGCGCGCATCGCGGTGAACGCCGCGTGGCCCGGGGTGTCGAGGAAGGTCACGCCGCCCTTGGGCGTCTGCACGTGGTAAGCACCGATGTGCTGCGTGATGCCGCCCGCTTCGCCCGCGGCAACCTTGGCCTTGCGGACATAGTCGAGGAGCGAGGTCTTGCCGTGATCGACGTGCCCCATGACCGTGACCACAGGCGGCCGCGGCAGAACTTCGATGGCCTCGGCTGAGTCGCCCTGAATATCGGTCTCAATCTGATTTTCTTTGAGGATCTTCGGCGTATGGCCCATTTCCTCGACCACGAGCATGGCGGTGTCTTGGTCGATCGGCTGGTTGATGGTCGCCATCACGCCCATGTTCATCATGGCCTTGATGACTTCGGTCGCCTTGACCGCCATCTTTTGAGCGAGTTCCTGCGCCGTGATCGTCTCGCCGATGGCCACCTCGCGTACCACGGGTGCGGTCGGCAACTCGAAGCCGTGCCGCTGCTCCATGCCGAGCGGCGCCTTGCGCTCGCGAACCTTTTTCTTTTTCTTGAGACGCGAACTGGCGTCGGTACTGACGTGCAATTCTTCGCGGCCATAGCGCGTGCGCTTGTCGCGGTCGGTCTCGGCGGCACCGCCTTTGGCAGCGCGCGCTTCACCCTGGCGCGCCTCGGCCGGGCGGGCGTCACCCGCAGGCGCAGCGCCACGCGCACGGCCTTGCTTTTCAGTCTCGCTCTGTTCGCGTTCGCGTTGCTCGGCAGCGCGTCTCGCCTCATCGGCAGCACGTCGCACAGCCGCCTCTTCTTCGAGGCGACGACGGTTCTCAGCCTCGAGCCGCTCAGCCTCGCGACGTTCGTGTTCTTGACGCTCGCGCTCGATACGCGCGGCCTCTTCGGTCTCGAGACGCTTGGCCTCGGTATCTTCGCCTTGGGTCTTTGCTTGCTCTGCAAGTACGTCGCGCTTGACGTAGGTGCGCTTGACGCGCACCTCGACGTTGACCGTGCGTGCGCGACCGCTGCTCCCCGCGAGCTTGATTTCGCTCTGCTGCTTGCGCTGCAGAGTGATTTTGCGGGGCGCAGTGACTCCGGGCGAGGCATCATCCGCCTGACCGTGACTGCGTCGCAAGTGCGAGAGCAGCAGGAGCTTGGCATCATCGCTGATGACCGCATCCGGCCCGCTCACCTTGATGCCGGCCTGATCAAGCTGCGCGAGCAGCTTGTCGATAGGTACCTTGAGTACCTCGGCAAATTGGGAAACCGTTACATCCGCCATATCTGATCCCCGCGACCCTTTGTTCAGCCGTGACCCGGCGCGAACCAGTGCTCGCGTGCTTTCATGATGAGCTTGCCGGCTTCTTCGGCCGTCAGACCCTGGATATCGAGAAGATCGTCGACCGCCTGATCGGCCAGATCATCGCGCGTGCGTACACCACGACGAGCAAGCGCAAGCGCCAGATCAGGCTGCATGCCCTCGAGCAGCAACAAGTCGTCGGCCGGCAGCTGCGAATCGAGGCTCTCCTCGCTCGCAATCGCCTGCGTCAGCAGCACGTCACGCGCACGGCTACGCAATTCTTTGACGATGTCTTCGTTGAATTCTTCGATGGCGTTGAGCTCGGCCTGCGGCACGTAGGCAATTTCTTCAACCGTCGAGAAGCCTTCCTGCACCAGAATGCTCGCGACGTCTTCGTCGACATCGAGCTGTTTCATGAAGTTCTCGACCAGCGTACGGGCCTCGGACTCGCTCTTCGCCTCGGCGTCGGACTCGGTCATGACGTTGAGGTCCCAACCGGTAAGCTGACTCGCCAGTCGAATGTTTTGACCCCCACGACCGATCGCCTGCGAGAGTTTTTCTTCGGAGACGGCGATGTCCATGCTGTGCGACTCTTCGTCGACGACGATCGAGATGACCTCGGCCGGCGACATCGCATTGATGACGAACTGTGCCGGGTTGTCGTCGAAGGGAATGATGTCGACCCGCTCGCCGGCAATTTCATTGGACACCGCCTGCACACGTGACCCGCGCATGCCGACGCAGGCACCGACGGGATCGATACGTGGATCATTGCTGCGCACGGCGATCTTGGCGCGAATGCCGGGGTCGCGTGCCGCACCGAGGATCTGGATCAGCCCCTGCCCGACTTCGGGCACTTCGAGTTTGAAGAGTTCGATCAGGAACTCGGGCGCGGAACGCGTGAGGAAGAGCTGCGGACCACGCGGCTCGGGACGAACTTCTTTGAGGAAGGCCTTGATGCGATCCTGTGGCTTGACCTGCTCGCGCATGATCATGTCGGCGCGCGAGACGAAGCCCTCGGCATTGCCGCCGAGATCGACAAAGATGCCGTTACGATCAACGCGCTTGACGACGCCGCTCACCAGCTGACCGACGCGATCTTTGTATGCATCGACGACCTGCGAGCGCTCGGCCTCGCGCACTTTCTGCACGATGACCTGCTTCGCCTGCTGCGCCGCGATACGCCCGAACTGCACCGACTCCATCGCCTCTTCGACGAATCCGCCGACTTCCGCTTTGGCGTTGACGTCAATCGCATCATCGAGACGCAGCTCGCGATCAGGAGTCTCGAGTTCCTTCGAATCATCGGCAAAAACCTTCCAGCGACGGAACGTGTCGTAATCGCCCGTCTTGCGATTGATGGCCACGCGCACGTCCCACTCCTCGCCATGCTTCTTGCGCGTGGCCGAGGCGAGCGCCGCTTCGAGGGCCTCGAAGATCACTTCCTTGTCGACGCCTTTCTCGTTCGAGACCGCGTCGACCACCATCATGATTTCCTTGCTCATCGTCAGTCCCCTTCGTCCAGCCTGCCTTCGATCGTCAGTCACGCCACGAGGCGCGATTTGCCGATCTCGGCGAAGCTGATTGTCACCGGCTGGCCATCCACATTGAGGATGCAGCCCTTGTCATTCACTTCCATGAGCTCACCGGTGTAGCGACGTCGTCCGTCGCGAGCCACCTTGAGCTCGACCCATACCCGCGAGCCTCGAAAACGAGCGAAATGCGCGGGTTTGCGCAACACCCGATCGAATCCCGGCGAAGAAACCTCCAGGTGGTAGGCCCCGCTGATGGGGTCTTCCACATCGAGCAGCGCCGACACCTCACGGCTCACCTTCTCGCAATCCTCGACCCCGATATGCCCACCCTCTGACACCGGCTGGTCCAGGTAGATGCGCAACAAGCCCGAGCGAGGCACCGGGACCCACTCGATATCCACAAGCTCATAGCCGAGTTGCTCGACCAAGGGTTCGAGCAATCCGATGAGCTTGTCGCGTATGACCGCCGCTGTTGCCATCTCTACACCTGGGAACGAAAAAGGGCCCCAAGGGCCCCTTCTTGTTCATCCCGCCCCGGCCAGGGGCCCAAAAAAGAATATCCGGTCGCGGGGCTTGTCGATCAAGCACATACGTGGGATACCTAGAGGCAATCCGCGGTCCCATGCAGCCCGAGGAGCTGCGCGGGCCCGCGATGATAATGGAATCTGCTAAGGGATGCCACCTGACGGGTTACCACCCGGCGGAGCCAGCCAGCGCGCGAGCCAGGCGTGGATCTCCTGATAGAAGATTCGGCTGTTCTCGCCCTTCAGCACCCAGTGGTTCTCGTCCGGAAACACCACGAGACGGCTCGGAACCTGCTGGCGCTGCAGCGCGGTCCAGTACTCGAGCGAGTTGTTGAGCGGCACCCGGAAGTCCTGCTCGCCAACCGTGACGAGGGTCGGCGTGCGGAACGAGGCGGCGTAGCGGATCGGGTTTTGCTCACGCCAGACCGGACCCTGCTCCCAAACCGGGCCGCCATTGTTGACCTCACGGCCATAGACCGTATCGCTAGTACCCCATTGGGCCTCGAGATTGATGAGGCCCGCGTGGCTGACCAGGCAGCGGTAGCGCGTGGTGGTCGCCTGCAGCCAGTTGGCGAGATGACCGCCGTAACTCGCGCCACCGGCGCACTGCCGGTTCGCATCGATGAAGGTGAAATCGCGAATGGCGATATCGGCGGCCTCGTTGATCTCGGCGCCGGCACTTTTGAGCGGGTCGCCCTGAATGGTCTGCGCAAACGCCTCACCGAAACCGGTCGAACCACTGTAATTGGTCAGCAGCACGACGTAGCCGGGTGCTGCCAGCAGATGATAGTTCCAGCGCATGACCCACTGATCGCGCCACATGGTGTGCGGCCCGCCGTGAATGACCACGAACAGCGGGTATTTCTTTGTCTGATCGAACCCGGGCGGCAGCACCAGCATGTTGTGGATGCGACGACCTTGCGTGCTTGTGAACCAGAAGTGACGGACCGGATCGAGATCGAGCTCGGCCGCCTTGGCGGTGTTGAAGGCCGTGAGCGCAACATGCCGACCTTGCTTGAGATCCAGGCGAACCACCTCGGGCGGCCGCGTCGAACTCTCGAAATTGGCGAGGATGACCGGCGCGCGCGAGGACTGGGCGATCGCGAGATTGGTATAGACGCCGACATTCATGTCGAAAGCGCGGCGTGGTGCTCCTTTGGCAAGATCGACGACAAAGATTTTTTCGTGACCGGCGTCTTCGGCCAAAAAATACAGTTGACGCGAGTCGGCCGTGGTCGCAAAGGAGGTCGCGGCACGATCGATGCCTCGGGTCAGCTCGCGCGCGGCGGCGAGCGTCAAAGACCCGGCAGCAGGGCCTGCCCAGGGCAGAGCGACGAGATCGGTCGAGTTGTAGACCTTGTCGTTGTAGCGCTCGAGCGCAGCGATCAATGTTTTGCCATCAGCCGTGAAGCTGGGTTGCGACCACGAGTGGATATCGCCACTCAAGCGCAGGGCCTCGCCACCCGTCGTTGCGATGTACCAAAGCTGAGTCGAGGTGAATCGATAGGCGGCCGTGTGCCGATCGGTGCTGGCCGTGAAGACGATGCCACGACCATCGGGCGTCCAGACCGCATCGACCGAATCGCCGCCATCACCGCCACGACCTGCGAATCCCGGTTCGCGCACGAGCGCGGTACCCCGCAGCAGTTCGCGTGTGTTGAAGATGCCCTCATTCGTTTTGGCGAGATCGAGTACCCACAAGCGCGGTTTGCGATCGTCGAGCCAGCGATCCCAGTTGCGAATCGGAAAACCTTCGTAAATTCGTGCGTTCCACTTTCGTGCCTTGCGCTCGCCGGCAATGCGCTGGTTATCCGCCTCGTTGTTGGCGCCGGGGTAATCACTGCTCGAGAACAGCACTTGCCCGCCATCGGGCGAGAAGCGCGGCCCGCGTGCGCCGTTGACGAGTTGGGTGAGTCGTTGCGCCTCGCCTCCCGCGCGCAAATCGAGCAGATACAGTTGCCCCGAATCATCCCCCTCGCGCCTCGCCGCGAAAACGAGACGGTTGCTGTCGGGGCTCCAGTCAACCCCGCTTTCACCACCCGATGTGCCCGTCAGCCGGCGCGGCGCTGCAGGATTTTGGGTATCGGTCGAGACGATCCAGAGGTCCGAGATCTGCCCCTTGTCGTCATACGAGGGCTCGGTGACCGAGAACACCGCCCACTTGCCATCGGGACTCACGGTCGGCGAGCCCAACCGCTTCATCAACCAAAGGTCTTCGTGGGTGATGACGCGCTTGCTCGATGACGACGTCGGTGCCGATGACGGTGTCGGAGCGGGTGTCTGCGACGCCGGGGCGGCCAGCCCCAAGGACGACGTGATCCACAGCAGCGCACAAACAGACAGGGCTCGGTGCAGCATCGGCAGTAATCCTCAAAGGCTTTGTTGCGTGATTATGCCCGGTCACGCTCCCCGTGCACGGGGTCGCGGCCCGTGCCCAAGGGGAGCGTGTTGCGTAACATCAACTTATGGGAGTCAAACCTCTGGGAGTCACTCGTATTGCCATGTGGTCGGGCCCGCGGAACCTGTCGACCGCGCTAATGCGCTCATTCGGCAACCGAGCGGATACGGTCGTGGTCGACGAGCCTTTCTATGCCCACTACCTCGCGCAAACCGGTCTCGCACACCCGGGCCGTGACGAGGTGATCGCTCATCACGAAACCGACTGGCGGCGCGCGGCCGAAAACCTGCGTGCCCCATTGCCGAAGGGCGCCAGCGTTCATTATCAAAAACATATGGCGCACCACCTGCTGCCGACCATGGGCAGAGCCTGGCTAGACGGACTGACGCATGCCTTTTTGCTCCGCGACCCCGCCGACATGCTGCGCTCGCTCGGTCACAAGCTTGATGAGGTGCGCATCGAGGACACCGGGCTTCCCCAGCAACTCGAAATCTTTGAAAAGGTTCGTCGTGAGCAAAGCGAGACGCCACCCGTGATCGACGCCGATGATTTGCTGGACGACCCGCCAGGTGTGCTGCAAGCGCTCTGCGCCGCCGTCGGAATCGAGTTCGATGCCAGCATGCTGCATTGGCCGACCGGCCGCCGCGCCACGGACGGCATTTGGGCGAAGTATTGGTACGACGCCGTAGAGCGCTCGACGAACTTCGTTCGCTGGCCAAAGAACAAGGCGCCTTTAGCGGCTCCGCTTGCAGCGCTTGAACGCGAGGCAAGACCCTTGTACGAGGCCATGTACGGCCATAGGCTCGCACCCATCAAACCTGCTGCTCACTAAATCGACTCACTGAGAATCGACGCACCGAAATCATGCTGCAGACATTTAACCAAAAAAATCGCGATCTCATCGTCAATATCAACGGCAAGCTCGTACACCGCAACGAAGCCGGCGTCTCGCCTTTCGATTCCTCCGTGCAGGGAGGCGACGCCGTGTGGGAAGGCCTGCGGCTTTATCAGGGTCGCATCTTCAAGCTGACCGAACATCTCGATCGCCTGCGCAACTCCGCGCGGGCGCTGGCCTTTGCCGAGATCCCGGCGCACGAAACCATAACCGAAGAAATTCGTCGCACGCTGCAAGCCAATGAAATGTACGACAGCGTGCATATTCGGTTGACCCTGACTCGCGGCGTCAAACTCACCTCGGGGATGGACCCGCGACTGAACCAGTCCGGGCCGACGCTGATCGTGCTCGCAGAGCACAAGGCCCCGGTGTATTCGACTGCAGGCCTCTCGTTGATCACCAGCAGCGTCCGGCGGTTTTCACCCGATTGTCTCGACCCCAAGATCCACCACAACAACTTGCTGCAATCGATTCTCGCCAAGATCGAGGCCAACGCCTCAGGTGCCGATGATGCCGTGATGCTCGACACGCGCGGCTTCGTGGCCGAAACCAATGCCACGCATTTATTTTTGGTGGACGACGGGATCGTACGTACGCCGCGCACGGTCGCTTGCCCTGAGGGCATCACGCGCGCCACCGTGCTTGAAATTTGTGCAGCGAACGGTATCGCGCACGACGTCACCGACTTGTCGCTCGCCGAGTTTTATCGTGCCGACGAGGTGTTTTGCACCGGCACCATGGGCGAGCTTGCAGCAGTCAACAATATCGACGGACGGCAGATTGGCGAGGGTGGCGTCGGCCCCGTGACCTCACGCCTGAGCGCCCTGTTTCGCGAGCGAACCGCTCACGAAGGCACAGAGGTTTGCCGAGGGAAGCCCGGCTAAGCCCCGGGCTCCGCTACCAGCCGACCGCCTGTCGCGCGGTTTCGCAAATAGCGTACTGCTCGTTGGCGGCAGTTGCGCAAAATTCTTTGAAGTTGAATTGGATAGGCAGGGTGACGCGATTCGTGATCCTCCCTGTCCGATCGAAAGTCAACTCGACACGCGACGCAACCACCGAATCCGCGCGCAACGGCGGCTCGTTGTCACTCACGTCAAAAAGAAAGGCCGCGACATGCAGGCCACCGCCAGACGCGCAACTCAGGTCGCTAATCACACTGACTTCGTTAGTGGGTGCCTCGATGCGTCGCAGGTCAGCAAGGCCACGATCACCGACATGAGCGATGAACGCGTACCCGTCCTGTGCCGCCCACACTCGATCAGCGCAGACACGGGCCCACCCCGTCGTGGGTAAACGCAGGTCCGTCAGGTCTCGCCGCCGCCAGGTCACTTCGGCGGTCGCGGGCAATTCCGAACGCGCGAACAAAACACCTGTGTTCCCGCGATATTCGAGCGCCCACCGCTGATTGAGGAGTGACGATGCAGGCAGACGAGTCACTCGATAGATGCTTCCGGATAGCAAATCCGACGCCAACGACTCAATCGAACGCGTGGCGCCACCGCACTCGCCGACACAGTCGCTGGTGACAAGGGATTGCACGGGCTGAATATTCAAGGAACCGGCAGGTACAGCCATGGTCGTTGACCGGTCACTAGGCGTCGAAAGCAAACGAGAATTCGTCGGCATCGTGACATCGGGCGGCGGCGCGGGGGGCTCACTAACGATCGTGCCGTCGAAATCGCCGAAGCTTATTGGTGGTACATCGCCGGGTGACAAGCCGCCAAGATCGATGGTGACGGGTGAGAGGCCAGTTCCCGAGATCGTCAACACGGCTGTCTTTGTTCCAGAAGGGGCAACAGGGTTGAATCGAACGTCGATGGTGCAGGCAGGGCCATTTTCGAGAAGGTTCGCCGGGCAATTATTGATCACTGAAAACTGCGCTGCGTGGGTCCCGGAGAGCACGGCAGAGACCGCGTTGGGGTTACCCTGAATCTCCGCCGTACCGACGCTACGAACGCTCACCGCTTGCGGGGGGCTGTTGGACCCCGCTGTTTGGCTGCCGAAGAAGAGCTTGCTGCGCGACACCAGCATCGAGGGCGTTCCGCCAGCCCCCACCCCCGACAACTTGTATACACGCGGCGAACCACTCGCCGAATGCGTCACCCGAACAAACGCGGATTTTTTTCCGGAGCTCGTTGGCGTGAAGGTGATGTCTTTGGTACACGAGAATGATCCGCCGCCGAGGATCGTGAACGAGTTTGTGCACGTACCCCCCGCAGCGAATCCGAACTGACCCGCATCGGTACCGCCGATTACCAAAGCGTCACTGGCGGAAAGCGTGACATTCCAATCGCCGAAATTTTGCAGGGTCATCGTCACTGTAGTCGTGGAGTTCAGCGCTTGCGTGTTGAAACTCGCGATGGGGTTCGCAGACGAAATCAAGTCCAGATTACCGGGCGGAGACGGCGACACATCGACAATGACACTCAAGGGAATTGCTACGACCTCGTTCGTGTAGGTGCCCCCGCTATCGGTACCCGAAATCTTCAAGTTGAGCGTCGCCGATTTTGGCCCCGGCAAACCAATTTCCGGAAAGAATGTGACATTGACCGTACACGGACCGTCGGTGTTGAGTAATGGCGTCGATACCGTCGGCGGACATTTGACTGAAGAATTGACCGAGGCGGACCACGAATTTCCAGAGCCCGAAGCGGCGATATCGGAGACGTCAATGGACGTAATGCTTCCACCCGTTCGATTTCGAACTTCAAATGATTGCGACGCGGATGCGCTGCCGAGGGTGCCTAACTCCACGGAGTTCCTGCTCACCACGGCTCGGCCTCTAAGCTCGATATCGCGGGTTGAATTGCTGCCATTGTGTATCGATCGGAAGTAAGCCGCCGGGATACCATCCAGAGATGTGGGGGTGAAGTTGACCGACGCCGTGCATGACTCACCGAGTCGCAGCGTGACCGCGTTACACGCGGCATCTACGGCGTAATCGCTGCGGCCCGGCCCGACGATTGCCACGCCGCTGTACGTCACCACCTGCGATATTCGCCATGTCGGCGCACTCGCGGCGCATATCGAACCCGCAGAGTTGGTGACGTTTACAACTAGCGCTCTGGTTGCCGGATCAAAAGAAACAACCGTACCCTCCATCCAGGGGTTGTCCGTTGGGAGCGGCGTACCGCCGACCGCACACTGAGCGCGCACGGCTCTTCCAACGGAAAAAACGATCGCGTTCGTATAGCTCCCGGAATCAAGCGTGAAAGTTTTCGAACCGGTGCCAACCGTGTTTGCGGTCCAACTGGTGCTGAAGTCCTCATTCTTCAGGACTACGGTCTTGACCAAGGAATTTCCCTGGGCGACGTGGGGAAACTGCAGGACCGTCTTGGCACAATCATTTTCCGGACAGGTCTTGGTCGCGCGCGTGGTCACCCCATTACCCGCCAGCGCCACCGTCCACGGGGAGCCCACCGCGTTATGGTCTA
>JBJTAV010000073.1:0-3322 GCA_046091005.1 Gammaproteobacteria bacterium
GGAGGATCCTGCAATAGTGCAAGTGTACTGGGTTGGCGGACTACTTGCGGGCTTCCAGGGGCTTGCGGAGCTTTGTTGCTGATCAGGTGACGATATGGGTCGTGCCGTCGCGGTACGGGCTCTTCAGTCGCAACACGACCTGCCCCTTGCCATTGCGGCTCAGGTGCTCGATCCGCAGCGGATACGCTGCAGTCGAAACTCAGGCTTCGTCCGCTGCGTCCGCTTCCATCTGTTCGAGCGTCTTCTGCATGCCCTGGCGCAGCGAGGTTTTCGGTTCCCAACCCAGCATCAGGCGCGCTTTGTTGTTGTCGGCGATGCCGACGAAATGGGCGTCGCCCGGCGGCACCGGCAGGTGGAGAATATTGGCGCGCTTGCCGATCACATCTTCGGCGGTGGCGATCAATTCGTTCAACGAGGTGCCGCGGCCGGTACCGATGTTGAAGATCTGATACCCCATCGGCTTATGCGCGGCGAGGAAGACCGCTTCGGCGGCGTCTTCCACGTACATCCAATCGCGATTGGCTTCGCCGGTGCCGAATTTCGGGATTTCGGCGCCCGCGCCCACCCGTTCCATCAATTGGCGCGGAATCATGTCCGGGCGGCCGTGCGGGCCGTACAGCGCGAAAATCCGAATGATATTGAGGTCGATGCCGTGCAGATGATGGTAGACGTGGCAAATCGCTTCGGCGCCCACTTTCGATGCGCCATACGGATTGATCGGCCGCTTCGGCGCTTCTTCCTGAATCAACTGCCCCGGGCTATCGACTTGGCCGAACGTGGAGCGGGTCGAAATGTAGACGACTTGGCGCACCGAACCGTGTTCGGCGAGAGTCTGCAGCAGGGTTTGGGTACCGATGATATTCGTCGTCAAGTATTCGCGCGGATGCGACACGCTGCGGCGGTCGTCCACCATCGAAGCCGCATGCACGCAAGCGGTGGGCGATGTCGCCTCCAGCGCTTCGCGGATGCTCGCTTCGTCCAAGACATCGCCGCGGAACACGCTGAATTCGGCGCCGGGAATGCTCTGCGCCAACGATCGCAACCGGCCGAGATTACCTTGCTTTTCGTCGGACGAGGTGGTTTCGCCGTTGAGCTTGTCGAACGCCACCACATGCTTGCCGGCGCGCAGAAAGCGTGCAGCGATGTGCGAACCGAAAAAACCGGCGGCGCCGGTGACGAGGACAGTGCGGTGCTCCGCCGACGACGCGTCGGCGTTGACGATCTCGGTGTTCATTCGTTTTCTCGCGAATAGGAATTTCAAACGACTTTTCCCATAGGTCGGCACTGTATTTGCAATGCTCCAAGCGGTCAAATGCGCGCCCACTGGCAAGAAATACCCCCCCTCGCAGTGACGTCTCAAGCGCGACTTCGGCCCGAATCACCCTTCACTCCCCTCGCCTTGACGCCCTCACGCCATCACGGGCCGAGCACGCCCGTCGGTTCTGCCGCAGAACCGTCGTCGTACTCTTGGATCAGGCTGCGAAGCCGAGCGACAACTCCCGCGCCGGTGCGCGCGGTGGCGCACGGGCGGGCAGTCCCAGGTGCGTGAGGATCCTCACGATCAGCACCGGCTCTTCGATCGCGGCGAGGATCTTCAGCTGACCGCCGCACACGCAGCGCTCCACGTCGATGTGGAACACGCGCTTGAGCAACTGTGCCCAGCTCATCCGTGCCGCCTGGCCGTGCGTATGCCCGTGCTCGTGCGCGGGCTGCCTCGCCCGCTGCACGACAGAGGGCACGACCGCCGCTCGCAGCTTCGCGTTCGGGGCGAGCACCCCGTGATAGCGGATCAGGTGCAGCCGCGGGCGTGGCACCAGCGCCGCCAGGCGTTGCATGAACGCCTGCGGCTCCATGACGATATGGGTAGTGCCGTCGCGGTACGGGCTCTTCAGTCGCAACATGGCCTGCCCCTTGCCATTGCGGCTCAGGCGTTCGTTGGCGAGCGCGGGGCGGGTGATGGTCCGGCATAGGCGTTCGAGTTGCTTGCGCTGGTCCACCCTATTTCGTACCGCGGCGTGCAGACTGATGCCGTGCGTTTCGGCGCACATCACCTTCCCGGGCTTCTCGTCCTGGCCAGCCACCGTGCGCAAGCTGAGCACCTTCTGGCCGGCGCGCGGACCCAAGGCGATGCGATAAGTGCATGAGGCCGCCTGGAGTGACGCCAACGGATTCTCCGTATCCGCCTCCGCCAGGTAGGTCATGCCCTGCTCCTCGACCAGATGGCCTGTGCGCGTGAGCAGTTTCATCAGTCGCGCGACGATCTGCTCGAGCAGCCCCACGAGCTCAGCGCCGGTGGGCGCGCGCGCTTCATCGAAGACGGGTTGACCCTCGGTGCGCCGATACACCCAATCGAGCACCAGGCACTGCAGGTTCAAATCATGATTCGCCGGCAAGCCGAGAGACTAAATTTCTGGCTTTAAGGCTATGACTTACACAAGGCTCAGCACGGCATTTGCTAAGCGATGACCCGATCCTTCGAACGCTCATCATCACCCGCCCGAAGCAACGCTGGGTTGAGCCGATCTCCTTGTGCCGGGTCGGGTGCATGATGATGTTAGACAGCCATCTTTGCCTTGTCAGTAGCGCTCACATGCAGTTGTAACCCCAGCACGGAGATCACCTTCAATACGGTGGCAAGTTCTGGGTTTCCCGTCGCAGACAAGGACTTGTAGAGACTTTCACGACCTACACCAGCTTCCCGCGCGATTTGAGACATGCCTTTAGCTCTGGCGATATCTCCCAATGCAGCGGCTATTACCTGAGGATCACCATCCTGAAGAGCAGCTTCAAGATAAGCCGCAACATCCTCGATAGTAGTGAGATGCGTAGCCGGGTCCCAAATAGTCGTTGTGGTCTTTGTCATTGAGATCTCCTATAGATTGCGAGCAAGGTCCTTGGCCTGTCGAATATCCACCTGCTGAGTACTCTTGCTCCCTCCAGCAAGAAGGATGACAACTGCCTCACCTTGCTTGATGAAATACACCCGATACCCAGGGCCGTAATTGATGCGGAGTTCAGAGACCCCCTCGCCAACCGGACGGACATCACCTGGGTTATTCAGGGACAGTCGTCTGAGCCGAATGTCGATCCGAGCCTTGGCTACTCGGTCACGCAGGGCGGCAAACCACGCGGCATAGGCACTCGTCTCCCGGATTTCGATCATGAACCATCGTATCCCAAGAGATACGGCGTTACAAGCGGCTGCCTGGTCTGTCTAACGCTCAAGATCAGAAGCGGGCGAGCGCATATGGGCATTGACGATTTCCCCCGATCCCCCCTCTGCCAGGAAAGATGACGCCTCTCCATCCCGACCATTTCAACC
>JBJTAV010000074.1:0-3719 GCA_046091005.1 Gammaproteobacteria bacterium
CGATGTCATCGGCCGTGGCTACCAGCACGGTTTCGTCACCGACATCGAGTCCGAGAGCCTGCCGCCCGGTCTCGACGAAGACGTGGTGCGCGCCATCTCGCGCATCAAACGCGAACCCGCTTTTCTCACCGAGTGGCGACTGCGCGCCTTCCGTCACTGGAGGACCATGACCGAGCCGCAATGGGCGCACGTGCGGGTCAACCCGATCGATTATCAGGATATCTCCTACTACTCGGCGCCCAAGGCAAAGAAAGACGGGCCGAAGAGCCTCGATGAAGTCGACCCGAAGCTGCTCGAGACCTATGAAAAGCTCGGCGTGCCGCTGCACGAGCGCGCGCGCCTCGCGGGTGTGGCGGTCGATGCCGTCTTCGACAGCGTCTCGGTGGCCACCACCTTCAAAGATAGGCTCGAGAAAGCCGGCGTCATTTTCTGCTCGTTCTCCGATGCGGTGCAAAAGCACCCGGAGCTTCTGGAGCAACACCTCGGCAGCGTTGTCCCCTACACCGACAACTTCTACGCCTGCCTCAATTCAGCCGTCTTTTCGGACGGCTCGTTCGTCTATATCCCGAAGGGCGTGCGCTGCACGATGGAACTGTCCACCTACTTCCGCATCAATGCCGCAAAGACCGGGCAGTTCGAACGCACACTGATCGTGGCCGACGAAGGTAGCCACGTGAGTTATCTCGAAGGCTGCACGGCTCCCATGCGCGATGAGAACCAGTTGCACGCCGCGGTGGTGGAACTTGTCGCCATGGCCGATGCGCAGATCAAATATTCAACCGTACAGAACTGGTATCCCGGTGATGAGAACGGCGTCGGTGGCATCTACAACTTCGTGACCAAGCGCGGCGAGTGCCGCGGGCGCAATTCACGGATCTCGTGGACGCAGGTCGAGACCGGCTCGGCGATCACCTGGAAATATCCGAGCTGCGTGCTGCGCGGTGACAACTCGGTCGGCGAGTTCTATTCGGTCGCCCTCGCCAACCACTGCCAGCAAGCCGATACCGGCACCAAGATGATCCACATCGGCGCCAACACCCGTAGCACCATCGTCTCGAAGGGCATCTCGGCGGGTCGCGGTCAAAACACCTATCGCGGACTCGTCAAAATCCTGCCGACTGCCACGGGTGCACGCAATTTCACCCAATGCGATTCTTTGCTGATGGGCGCGCAGTGCGGCGCCCACACCTTTCCTTATGTCGAGGTCAAAAACCCGAGTGCCACGGTCGAGCATGAGGCTTCGACCTCGCGGATCAGCGAAGACCAGTTGTTTTATTGCCTGCAGCGCGGCATCAGCGAAGAAGATGCCGTCAACATGATCGTCAACGGCTTCTGCAAAAGCGTGTTCAAGGAGTTGCCGATGGAGTTTGCCGTCGAAGCCCAGAACCTGCTCGCGGTCAGCCTCGAAGGCTCGGTCGGCTGAGACCACCGCATCACGCTCACCACGGAGAGACCCATGCTCGTGATCAAAGATTTGCACGCCAAGGTTGGCGATCGAAAGGTACTCGATGGCCTGAACCTCGAGGTCCCGGCAGGCGAAGTGCACGCCATCATGGGCCCGAACGGTTCGGGCAAAAGCACCCTCGCCTATACGCTCGCCGGTCGCCCGGGTTACGAGGTGACCGCGGGCAGCGTCAGTTACCGAGGCCGCGATCTGCTCTCGCTCGCGCCTGAAGCGCGCGCGCAGGCCGGGCTTTTTCTCGGCTTTCAGTATCCGGTCGAGATCCCGGGCGTGAACAACGTCTATTTGCTCAAAGCTGCGCTCAACGCCGCCCGCAAACATCGCGGCGAAGCCGAGGTCGACGCCTTCGAATTTTTGACGCTCGTGCGTGAAAAAATGAAAGTCATGCAGATGGATGAAGCGTTTCTGTCGCGCGGCGTGAACGAGGGCTTCTCGGGTGGCGAAAAGAAACGCAACGAGATTTTGCAGATGCTCGTTCTCGAGCCCTCACTCGCCGTGCTCGATGAGACCGACTCGGGTCTCGATATCGATGCGCTCAAGGTGGTCGCCCATGGCGTCAACACGCTGCGCTCGCCGAATCGGGCCATTGTGCTGGTCACGCACTACCAGCGCCTGCTCGATCACATTCAGCCCGATCGTGTTCATGTGCTCGCGCGCGGTCGCATCATCCGCAGCGGCGGCCCCGAGCTCGCGCGTGAGCTCGAAGCGCGCGGCTACGACTGGGTACTGAACGAGGCCGCCTGAGATGAGTGCGATACCCATCGTTCTGCCGTCGAATCGCGACGAGAACTGGAAGTACGCCCATCTGCGGGCGCTGGCGCGTGCGCGCTTCGAACCCGCGCCCGTTCCCGAGGCTGCGCAAGTCAAAGAAATCGCAGCCATGTTACCCGCGGCCTTGCCGGGCTACGCCCGGCTGGTGTTGGTCGATGGCCATCATGTCGCTGCGCTGTCGACGGCTGCGGCGGGCATCAGCATCACCCAAGAAGTCGACGCGGACGAAAAACCCGGCGCCGATCAACCAGGCGCCGATCAGCTCTTCGCCAATCTCAATCGCCGCTTTCGTCAGGGCACCTGTCGTATCGACGTGCCCGCCCATGCCGCGCTCGCCCTCGAAGTCGTTTGTGTAGCGACGGCGAGCTCACACCCGGCGCTCGAGATCAGCTTGGGTCACGGCGCAAAACTGCAGTTGATCGAGCGGCAGTTATCGGTGCGCAGCGAGAGCGCCACGCTCGTCAACCTGCACCTGGCCGCGCGCGTGGGCGAACACGCAGAGTTCGAGCTCGCCCGCATCGGTCAGCACGGTGCCAAGGCGCAAGCCCTCGATACACTCGAGCTGCAGCTCGGCGCCGGCGCGGCCATGAAATGCGTTCAAATCACCGAGGGTGCGCTCGCCAGTCGCTCGACGGCGTTCATCGAACACGCAGGTCGCGACGCCTCGCTGGAGTGGCACGTCGCGGCGCTCGGCGAAGGCACACAGCACCACGACGCTTTTGTGCATGTCACCCACGCCGCTCCCGGAGCACGTACGCTGCAATGCTTTCGCGGCATTGCCACGGGTCGCTCGCGCATCGCCTTCAATGGCCACATGCGCGTCGAGGCCGCGGCCGTCGGCACGCAGACCGACCAGTCGCTCAAATGTTTGCTCGCGGGTACCGAGGCCGAGGCCAACGTCAGACCCCAACTCGAGATCTACACCGATGCCGTGAAGGCGAGTCACGGCGCGACGGTCGGCAAGCTCGATCCGGACATGCTGTTTTATTTGCTGTCGCGCGGCATTCCGCCCGCGACGGCAGAGTCGCTACTCAAATGGGCCTTCGTCAGCGATGTACTCGCGAAGCTCCCTTCGTCCGACTTGCGCTCGCAAGTCGCCGCAGCGCTCGAGCGACAGCTGCCGGGCGCCGCCACGAGGACCCTGTCGTGAACGCCGCCATCACTCCGCTCGCCTACGACGTGGCGCGGGTCCGCGCCGATTTTCCGATCCTCGCCACGACAGTGCGCGGCAAGCGACTGGCTTTTCTCGATACGGCCGCGTCGGCGCAGCGACCGCTCGCCGTCATCGAGGCGGTCAATCGTTATGAGCGCAGCAGCCATGCCAACGTGCACCGCGGCGTGTACGAACTCAGTCAAAAAGCCACGGACGCCTTCGAGGGTGCGCGTGAGCGAGTTCGCCGTTTTCTCAATGCGGCCAGTATCAAAGAAATCGTGTTCACCCGAGGCACGACCGAGTCCATCAATCTCGTTGCGCAATCCTGGGGGC
>JBJTAV010000075.1:0-8232 GCA_046091005.1 Gammaproteobacteria bacterium
CTCTCCATCCATGAGCAATTCGAGGCCATTGCCAACGCCTATGCCGAGTAGCCTTTGACCTCGCCCCGCGAACCCGGGTTCGACACCCTCAGCCTGCACGCAGGCCAACAGCCCGACCCGGTGACGGGTGCGAGAGCCACGCCTATTTTTCAGACGGCGGCCTACGTCTTTCGCGACAGCGATCACGCGGCCTCGCTCTTCAACATGGAGCGGGCGGGACACGTCTATTCGCGGATCTCCAATCCGACCAATGCAGTGCTCGAAGAGCGCATTGCGGCGCTCGAGGGTGGGGTAGGGGCCATCGCTACGGCAAGCGGACAAGCCGCCTTGCATCTGGCGATCTCGACGCTCGCCGGGGCGGGGTCGCATGTGGTGGCGAGTCGAGCGATTTACGGCGGCTCACATAACCTGCTGCACTACACGCTGCGTCGGTTTGGTATCGACACCACTTTCGTCGACCCGCGTGATCTTGCGGCATGGCGCGCAGCCATTCGTCCGAACACCAAAATGTTATTCGGTGAGACCTTGGGTAATCCCGGACTCGACGTGCTCAATGTGCGCGCAGTCGCCGATATTGCCCACGAACACGGTCTGCCCTTGCTGGTCGACAGCACCTTCACCACGCCCTATCTTTTGCGGCCATTCGATCATGGCGCCGATCTCATCTGTCATTCAGCCACGAAATTTTTGGGAGGTCATGGCGTCGCCATCGGCGGCTTGCTGGTCGACAGCGGCGCGTTTGATTGGGAGGCGTCGGGGCGTTTTCCCGAACTGACCGAGCCTTACGCCGGCTTTCACGGCATGGACTTCCAGGAAGAATCCACGGTCGCGGCGTTTTTGCTGCGAGCGCGTCGTGAGGGACTGCGAGACTTTGGTGCCTGCATGGCGCCGATGACGGCGTTCCAGTTGTTGCAGGGCGTCGAAACTTTGTCGCTGCGCATGGAGCGGCATATCGCCAACACGCGAGCGATCGTGAAGTTTTTGGCCGAGCACGCGGCGGTAGAGTCAGTGAGCTATCCGGAGCTGCCCTCGCACCCCGATCACGCGCTGGCCAAAGAAATCTTGCCGCGGGGTTGTGGAGCGGTATTCACCTTCGAAATCCGCGGTGGTCGCGCAGCGGGTCGCAAGTTCATCGAGTCACTGCGACTACTGTCGCACCTCGCCAATGTGGGCGATGCCAAGTCGCTCGTCATTCATCCCGCAAGTACCACGCACTTTCGTCTCGATGACGAGGCCTTGCAGGCAGCCGGAATCGGTGCCGGCACCATTCGCCTCTCGATCGGTCTCGAGGACGTCGCCGATCTCATCGATGATCTCGCGCAGGCCTTGCGCGTGTCGCAGAAAGCCTGAGCGCGAAAGGCTCCCAAAATGCAGTACCAGATCGATGGCAAGACGGCATGGGTCTATACCGGCGGCAAACCCTTCGATGCCTCATCGCCGACGATCGTCTTCATTCATGGTGCCGAGCACGATCACAGTGTTTGGGCACTGCAGAGTCGCTATCTCGCCCATCACAGCCGGGCGGTGCTCGCGGTCGATCTGCCCGGTCACGGCCGTTCGGCAGGTCCTGCCCTCGAAAGCATCGAACGGCTCGCAGACTGGATCGCAGCGCTGTTGCAGGCGGCAGGCGTGCAGAAGGCCACGCTGGTGGGTCACAGCATGGGCTCTCTCATCGCCCTGGAGTGCGCGTCGCGCTATCCCGAACTCATCGCCAAGCTGGTGCTCGTCGGCACGGCCTTTCCGATGAAGGTCTCTGACGATTTGCTGTCCGCCACTCGCGATGACGAAGCCACTGCGCAGACCATGGTCAATCTTTGGTCGCACTCTTCGCTTGCGCATTATCCCGGGAGCCCCGGTCCCGGGTTCTGGGTGCAGGGCGTCAACCGTCGGTTGATGCAGCGGCAGAAGCCCGGGGTGATGCACGTCGATTTTCGCGCGTGCAATGCCTATACCAACGGACTCGTCGCCTGCGCGGGCATCCAGTGTCCGGTTCTGCTGGTGCTGGGCAAGCGCGATGTCATGACGCCACCGCGTTTTGCCAAAGAAATCATCAAAGTGCTCGCCGACAAGCGCGTGGTCGAGATCGAAGGCGCGGGTCACGCGATCATGGCGGAGAAGCCCGATGAACTCCTCGATGCGATTCGCAGTTTTTAATCCCGCCACGGGCGAGCAGATCGGCAGCGCCCCGGATGGCGGTGCCGATGAGGCGCTAGCGGCTATCGATGCGGCCTGCGCTGCCTTCCCCGCATGGGTGGCAAGTGGAGCTTACGAGCGCTCTGCAAAGCTCTATCGGGCCCATGAACTCATGATGTCGAAGCGCGATGAGTTGGCACGACTCATGACTGCAGAGCAGGGCAAGCCACTCAAGATGGCGCAGGCCGAGGTCAAATACGCCGCCGATTTCTTGCTGTGGTTCGCCGAGGAAGCCAAACGGGTTTATGGCGAGACGATTCCCTCGGCCAGAGCCGATCAGCGGTTTTTGGTGCGACGCGAGCCGGTTGGTGTCGTCTGCGCCATCACACCTTGGAACTATCCGATTTCGATGATCACTCGCAAGGTTGCACCGGCCCTGGCGGCAGGCTGCACCATCGTACTCAAACCGGCCGAGACCACACCTCTTTGCGCGCTCGCAGTGTTCAATATTCTCGAAGAGGCCGGAGTGCCGAACGGCGTTGCGAATCTCGTCACGGCTTCGAACCCGGCGCCCATCGGCGAAGTCTTTTGCACCGATCCACGGGTGCGCAAGATCAGCTTCACAGGATCGACCGAAGTGGGGCGCAAGCTGTACCAGCGCGCTGCGGCGCAGTTCAAACGAGTGTCGCTGGAGCTCGGTGGACATGCCCCCTTCATTGTTTTTGATGATGCGGATCCGGTGCACGCCGCCAAGGGCGCAGCCGCGGTCAAGTTTCTCAATACCGGTCAGGCCTGCATCAGTCCCAATCGCATTTTCGTACAGCGAAGTATTGCAACCCCCTTTCTCGAGACGCTGCAAAAACGCGTGATGGCGCAACGCGCGGGCAATGGCATGGACGAGGCGAGCACGGTCGGGCCTTTATTCAGTCAGCGCGCGCTCGACAAGGTCGAGCTGCAGGTGCAGGACGCGCTTGCGCGCGGCGCGAGCTTGCTCGCAGGTGGCAAGCGACTTGTCGAGGGTGATCTCGCGCGGGGTTTCTTTTATGCACCGACGCTGCTGAGTGGTGTCAACGCGGAGATGCGCATCTATCGTGAAGAGACCTTCGGACCTGTGGCACCGGTCATCGTCTTTGATACCGAACCCGAGGTGCTCGCCATGGCGAACGATACCGGCTATGGGCTCGCCTCCTACGTTTATACGCAAAATCTCGGCCGGGCCATGCGGATGTTCGAAGGTTTGCAGTTTGGCATCGTCGGAATCAACGACATCAATCCCACGAGCGCGGCAGCGCCCTTCGGCGGCATCAAAGATAGCGGCCTCGGCCGCGAAGGCGCACGGCAGGGTCTCGAGGAATATCTCGAGACCAAGCTGGGCGGCTTCAGTATTTGAGGAGCATATGAGCACGACACCAGCGCCCAAAGTTGCCGGGGGCATTCTCAATATTTCGAGCCACCGTAATCTGCGCTCGCCATTTTTTCGTTTTTACGACACGCCTGCCGCACGCTACGGCGTCTACAACCAACGACTTTATCCACTCGATCTCGGTGGTCATACGCTCGAGGAGTATTGGCTGCTGCGTCGTCATGCACTGCTCTATGACGTGCCGGAGCGTCCGCTGGAAATCAGTGGTCCCGATGCGGTGAAGCTGCTCGATCGGGTGTTGGTGCGGCGCACGGGTAATCTCGCTGTCCACCGCGCCGCCTATGGTCTCGCCTGCGATCCGCACGGCGGTCTTTTGATGGACGGCGTGCTGATGCGTCTTGCCGAAGATCGCTTTTGGTATGTCATGGCCGATGGCGAATTTCTGCCCTGGCTCGAGGCGTTTGCGATCGGTCTCGATGTACGCGTCGGCGATCCGGGTGTCTGGGTGCTGCAGGTCCAAGGTCCACGCTCGCTGGAAATTCTGCAGGCAGTCGCCGACCCTGCACCGGGCGCCGATTGGAAATACTTTGGTGTCGCAAACAGCAGCATCGCCGGACAGCCCGTGGTGCTTTCGCGTACCGGTTGGACAGGTGAGCTGGGTTTCGAGATCTATATGCCCATCGATGGGCCGCGTAATGACGCGCTATGGCAGTGCCTGCTCGAGCGCGGTGCCAGCTTCGGCATGCGTGCGGCGTCGCTCGCCTCGATGACAGCTCGTCGTATCGAGGCTGGCATTCTCGATTACGGCACTGACATCGATCGCGGTCTCAACCCTTGGCAGGCGGGGCTGGGGCGCTTCGTCGATCTTGATCGTGCCGATTTCATTGGTCGCCGCGCGCTGCTCGAATGCGATCGAGCATTGCGCCTTACGGGACTGTACTGCGATGACGGCGTGCCGCGTCGCGGCTCGACGGTGTTTGCTGCCGATGGCGCGAAGGGTTATGTCACCTCGTCCGCGCGCTCACCGGAACTCGACTGCGGTATCGGCTACGTGAAATTCGAGGCTGCAGCCCCTGAGGCCGGTACCCCGCTCGACATCGAAACCGAACTTGGCCCGCGCAAGGCGGTGGTGGTCGTGCCGCCCTTCTTCGACCCCGAGAAGCGGCTTGCCAGGGGTTTGCCGACCCAAAGCCTGTCGATATGAAATTCAAAAAATTGTCGATTCCCTGAACAGCAGTTGCCATCGGTTGTGCTGCTTTACCCAGACATGGGTAAAACGCGAGCGGATGATTTGCTCGCCCTCGCCGCTGATGGCCCGCAACGTGACTACACCAACGCTGACCGTGGTATTGCCTTGAGTGGTCGACGAAGTTTCGGTGATCTGCGGCGCGATTACCCGCGTACGACCACTGCGCAGTTCATCGATCAGCGCCTTCTTGCCGATCGTCGAACCCCGTGAGGTTCTATAGGCAAAGGGCTCAGCCAGAAGATCCTCGAGAGAGCCCGGATTGGCGCTGATCGCTGCGAAAAAGACGTCGTCCGGTGGGGGCGCATCGGCAGCGTGGGCAACGTCAATGAAAAAAGTTGCCGCGATAATGATCGCAACGGATAGGCTGCGCGACATGGTTGAAAAAAACGTATTTCGGGGCATCACGGGACCGACTGTTTTGCTGGCGTTGAGTTTGCTCGCCGGCTGTGGCGGAGGGGGTGGTCCTCAATCGTATACGGTGACAGCCTCGGCGGGCACGGGTGGAGCGGTGTCACCGGGCACCCTCAGCGTGACCAGCGGATCCACGGCAACGATTACCATCACGATCAGCGAGGGCTACGAGATCGCCGACGCAGCGGGTTGCGGCGGCGTATTGAGCGGAACCGCTTTCACGACCGGCCCGATATCGGCCGCTTGCTCGGTGAGCGTCAGTTTTCGGTTGAAGAAATACGGTGTTTCTGCGACTTCCAATAGCGGAGGCTCGATAAGCCCTGCAAGTGCTTCAATCGAGCATGGCGCGCGCGGGGTCTTCACCGTAGCAGTCTCGGTGGGCTACAAGCTTGGCGGTGTCACGGGCTGCGGCGGTACCTTGAGTGGCAGTACCTACACGACTGCGGTCGTCACCGCGCCGTGCGCCGTATCTGCAAGCTTCGTGCTCGAAACCCCGTTTGCGGCCGAAGCTCAGTTGTTACCCGACCTTGAGCCTTACTACCAGCAAGTCTGTGGCGAGTCTGGTCTCGGACGCAGTTTGCAACATGTGATTCCGAATGATTTCGACAAAGACGGTCGCACTGATCTTCTGATCAATATTTGGTGCTCGCCCGTGACAGCCGGTGTCGAGTTCACCGGGCCGACACCCAGCCGTGCCTACATCTTCAAGCAAGACACCACCGGAAATTTCACGGAAAAAACAGCAGAATTCTTTGGCGCGATACCGGTGGATCTTGGCGGGGTCGCCGAATACTACGTCGCCGACGACTTCAACAAGGACGGCAGAAAAGATGTCATCTATGCCATCCAGCGCGAGGACGGGCGGCGCATCAACAATCCGCCGACCACCCAATACGCTTACAACATCGCGCTGATGAGTCGCAGTGATGGACGATATGACGCCGTTCAATGGGGTACTCCATCGTGGCATTCAAATATCACGATGGCAGATAACGCCAGCGGTGGGCGCGACGTCATCGAGTTGAGTTTTTCGAGTCGTGCGCAGGGTTGGGCCTGGAGCGGTGCTTGGCAGCCGGTCGCGGGCTACGACTGGCTGGACGGCGCCGGCGGGCTGTTTTTCAGCAGGCGTACAGCGGGTGAGGCTTCACAGTTTGCGATCACGTCGATCAACGACGGCAGATCAGTGGGTGTCGGAGCTCGAGTCCGCAGCGGTGCAGCTTGGAACCCTGTAGGTCAGTTTTCATATCCGAGTTTTGTTGGCCAAAAGCTCTGTTGCGGAAATGCTCAACCCTCGGGTGCGGCCATGACGCGAATCGACGAGAAAGACTATATCGATCCCAGTTTCGGATTTTTCTGCGAGCTGCGTCGCACCCCCGTGAGCACCCCCGAGGCCATCGTGAATTTCAATGCCAATGAAATTGTCGATGGCTACAAAGGACAAGTCATCGTTTACGGGCAGACCAATCTCGACGGGTTCGACAAGCTGTTCGCATTCTCGTTGGATGGCGCCGGGAAGTTGCAACGTAATCCGCTGGTGGTGCGCAACGAACTCTCTCGAAATCTCGAGGGCAACCGTATGAGTTGCGAGGATGTGAACGGCGATGGCTACCAGGACATCACGATCTATGCGACGGCCACTCGCCGACCACCCCTGCCGGTGTTTTATCTCAATGACGGCTCGGGGTCTTTTGATCGGGTCAAAGAGTCGATGCTACCTGCCAACCCGACAGGTATCGGAATGTTCAATTACATCCTCGAAGATCTGGACGGAGATCGTATCCGTGATCTCATCTATTTTCCGATCTCTGGTGAGAAGGGGCGACCTATTCAAATTCGGGTGCACCGCGGACAGCGCGCCTTCAATAAATCCGACGTGATGTGACGCATGTAAATCCTGCGTTCGGGGTAATGCAAAGCACGGACTTCTCGCTCAGCCCGTCGATTCCCCCGTGCGCCTGATCCAGTCATCAACGGCGCCGTCGAGTACTTCGAGCGGCATGCCGCCGTTCATCAGCAGCACCTCGTGGAAAGCCTTGATATCGAAGCCCGTGCCAAGTGCTCGTTCGGCGCGTTCACGCATGCGCAGGATGGCGAGTTGACCGACCTTGTAACTTGTCGCCTGCCCCGGCCAAACGACATAGCGTTCCACTTCGCGTGTCACCTCGGCTTCGGTCATGCCGGTTTTGGCCACCATGTATTCAATCGCTTGTTCGCGTGACCAGCGCTTGGCATGCAGCCCCGTATCAACGACCAGTCGGGCAGCACGAAACATCTCTGCCTGCAGACGGCCGAGATCCCCAAGGGGATCGGTGTCATAAATACCCATATCCGTTTTCGCAAGACGCTCTGCATAGAGTGCCCAACCTTCAGCGTAGGCTCCGAAGGGGAACACCTTGCGCAACAGCGGCACGCCCTCGATGAGCTGCGCCGCTGACAACTGAAAGTGATGGCCGGGCGAGCCCTCGTGCACCATCAGCGTCGGCAGCGTGAACTTGGGGTTGTCGGCATTATTTTTCTGATTGATATAAAAGCGACCGGGTCGAGAGCCGTCTAACGCGGGCGGGTTGTAATAACCGCCGGGTGATGAATCCTGCGAGTAAATCGGCACGCGAACGATCTCGAGCGGCTGCGGCGGAATGGTGCTGAAGAACTGGGGTGCTGCCGCCATCACTCGCGCATCGACTTCTTTGAGGAAGGCAAGCATCGCCGCTCGACCCGCTTCATCGTTCGGAAATACTTGGTCCGCACGAGTATTGAGCGTCTGGATTCGTGCCGCCAGCGTGTCGCCGCTGATACCTTGCGCATCCAGTATGGCGAGCATTTCTGTCTCGATTCGACTGACTTCCGAGAGTCCGAGCTCGTGCACTTGCTCGGCAGTCAGGTCCGTGGTCGTGCTCGACTTGAGCGCGGCCGCGTAAATCGCCTCGCCCTGCGGCAGGCGCCAGACGCCTGCGTCATGATTGGCCGTGCGCTGCATGTCCTCGAAGAGCGCGATCATCGCCTGGTAACCCGGAATGACTTCGCGTTGCACGATCTGCCGTGCTTCAGCCACGATCTTCGCGCGCTCGGCATCGTT